>JAOUJD010000279.1 GCA_029883565.1 Burkholderiaceae bacterium | reverse complement strand
GCTCGCTGACCAGGTCGGCCGCTATTACGCGGATCTCGCCGACCCCCGTGTCGTATCGGCGATCGCGCTCGTGCACCAGCGCTTCTCGACCAACACGTTCCCCTCGTGGGAACTGGCGCATCCGTATCGCCTGATCGCGCACAACGGCGAAATCAACACGGTCAAGGGCAACTTCAACTGGATCCGGGCCCGCGAGGGCGTGATGTCGTCGCCCGTCCTGCGCGAGGACCTCGGCAAGCTGTTCCCGCTCATCTACGACGGGCAGTCCGACACCGCCTGCTTCGACAACGCGCTCGAACTGCTGGTGATGGGCGGTTATCCGCTGGCGCACGCCGTGATGATGATGATTCCCGAAGCATGGGAGCAGCACGCGCTGATGGACGAGTCGCGCCGTGCGTTCTACGAATATCACGCGGCGATGATGGAGCCGTGGGACGGTCCGGCCGCCATCGCGTTCACGGATGGCGTGCGCATCGGCGCGACGCTCGACCGCAACGGCCTGCGCCCCGCGCGCTATGTCATCACGGACGACGACATGGTCGTGATGGCGTCCGAGGTCGGCGTGCTGCCGATCCCCGAGAGCCGCATCGTCAAGAAGTGGCGCCTGCAGCCAGGCAAGATGTTCCTGATCGACACCGAGCAGGGCCGCATCATCGACGACGCCGAACTGAAGCAGCAGCTCGCCGCCAGCAAGCCCTACAAGGAGTGGATCAAGCGCATCCGCATCAAGCTGGACGACCTGCCGGCGGGCGCGGGCGAAAGTCCTGGATCGGCGGCACGGCTCGACGTCCCGCTGCTCGATCGACAGCAGGCGTTCGGATACACGCAGGAGGACGTCAAGCTGCTGATGGAGCCGATGGCGCTGCAAGGCGAGGAGGCGATCGGTTCGATGGGCAACGACAGCGCGCTGCCAGTGCTGTCCAGCAAGACCAAGCCGCTCTACAGCTACTTCAAGCAGCTGTTCGCGCAGGTCACCAATCCGCCGATCGACCCGATCCGCGAGCAGTTGGTGATGTCGCTCGTGAGCTTCATCGGACCGAAGCCGAACCTTCTCGACATCAACAACATCAATCCGCCGATGCGACTCGAGGTCAGCCAGCCCGTGCTCGACTTCAAGGACATGGCGAAGATCCGCTCGATCGAGAACTACTCGTCGAACAAGTTCCGTTCGTTCGAGATCGACATCTGCTATCCGCTGGCCTGGGGCAACGAAGGGGTGGAGGCGCGCCTCGCCTCGCTGCGCGCGCAGGCGGTCGACGCGGTCAGGGCTGGCTTCAACATCCTGATCATCACGGACCGCTCCCTGGACGCCGAACATGTCGCGATCCCGGCGCTGCTGGCGACGAGCGCCATCCACCAGCACCTGATCGCGGAGGGACTGCGCACGTCGACCGGCCTGGTGGTGGAAACCGGATCGGTGCGTGAAGTGCATCACTTCGCCCTGCTGGCAGGGTATGGCGCCGAAGCCGTGCATCCCTATCTCGCGCTCGAGACCCTGATCGCGCTGCACGGCGCCGACGCCGACAAGGCCCTGAAGAACTACGTCAAGGCTGTCGGCAAGGGGCTGAACAAGGTGATGTCCAAGATGGGCATCAGCACCTACATGTCCTACTGCGGCGCGCAGATCTTCGAGGCGATCGGGCTGAACCGCGAACTGGTCGAGAAGTACTTCCGCGGCACCGCGAGCAACGTCGGCGGCATGGGGCTGTTCGAGGTGATGGAGGAGGCGGTGCGCGCGCATCGCGCCGCGTTCTCCGACGACCCGGTGCTGGCCACGATGCTCGATGCAGGCGGGGAGTACCAGTGGCGCGTGCGGGGCGAGGAGCACATGTGGACGCCCGACGCGATCGCCAAGCTGCAGCACTCCACGCGAGCCAACTCCTACCAGACGTACAAGGAGTACGCGCAGATCATCAACGACCAGAGCAGGCGTCACATGACGCTGCGCGGGCTGTTCGAGTTCAGGCTCGATCCGAAGAAGGCGATCCCGCTCGACGAAGTCGAGCCGGCGAAGGACATCGTGAAGCGCTTCGCCACGGGTGCCATGTCGCTCGGATCGATCTCGACGGAAGCGCACTCGACGCTGGCTGTCGCGATGAACCGCCTCGGCGGCAAGAGCAACACCGGCGAGGGCGGCGAGGACGAGCGGCGCTACCAGCAGGAGCTGCGCGGCATCCCGATCCGCGACGGCGACACGCTCGCGAGCGTGCTCGGCGCGGACCGCGTCGTGGCCGACATCCCGCTGCGGGCGGGCGACTCGCTGCGGAGCAAGATCAAGCAGGTGGCATCGGGCCGGTTCGGCGTGACCACCGAGTACCTGGTCAGCGCCGACCAGATCCAGATCAAGATGGCGCAGGGTGCGAAGCCGGGCGAAGGCGGCCAGCTGCCCGGCCACAAGGTCAGCGACTACATCGCCAAGCTGCGCTACTCGGTGCCGGGCGTCGGCCTGATCTCGCCCCCGCCGCACCACGACATCTACTCGATCGAGGACCTCGCGCAGCTGATCCACGACCTGAAGAACGCGAACCCGCAGGCCTCGATCAGCGTGAAGCTGGTCTCCGAGGTCGGGGTCGGGACCGTCGCGGCGGGAGTGGCCAAGGCCAAGGCCGATCACGTCACCATCGCGGGCCATGACGGCGGCACCGGCGCGTCGCCGGTGTCGTCGATCAAGCACGCGGGAACGCCGTGGGAGCTCGGCCTGGCGGAAACGCAGCAGACGCTGGTGCTGAACCGGCTGCGTGGGCGCATCGCGGTGCAGGTCGACGGCCAGATGAAGACCGGCCGCGATGTCGTGATCGGGGCGCTGCTCGGCGCCGACGAATTCGGCTTCGCTACCGCGCCGCTGGTGGTCGAGGGCTGCATCATGATGCGCAAGTGCCACCTCAACACCTGCCCGGTCGGGGTCGCCACCCAGGATCCGAAGCTGCGTGCCAAGTTCAAGGGCCAGCCCGAGCACGTCGTCAACTACTTCTTCTTCGTGGCCGAAGAAGTGCGCGAAATCATGGCGCAGCTCGGCATTCGCAAGTTCGAGGAACTGGTCGGCCGCGCCGACCTGCTCGACACCCGGCGCGGCATCGACCACTGGAAGGCGCGCGGGCTCGATTTCAGCCGCATCTTCTACCAGCCGAAGATGCCGACGGACGTGCCGCGGCTGTGCGTCGAGGCGCAGGACCACGGTCTCGGCAAGGCGCTCGATCACAAGCTGATCGAGCAGAGCAGGCCGGCGATCGAACGGGGCGAGCGGGTCAGCTTCATCACGCCGATCCGCAACGTCAACCGGGCGGTGGGAACGATGCTGTCCTCGCTGGTGGCGCGCAAGTACGGCCACGCCGGACTGCCGGACGACACGATCCACATCCAGCTGAACGGCACGGCGGGCCAGAGCTTCGGCGCGTTCCTGGCGCATGGCATCACGCTCGACCTCGTCGGCGACGCCAACGACTACACCGGCAAGGGCCTCGCCGGCGGGCGCGTGATCGTCCGCTGCCCGAACGACTTCCGCGGCGCCGGCACCGAGAACATCATCGTTGGCAACACCGTGCTGTACGGCGCCATCGCCGGCGAGGCGTACTTCAATGGCGTCGCCGGCGAGCGCTTCGCGGTGCGCAATTCCGGCGCGACGACGGTCGTCGAGGGCACCGGCGATCACGGCTG
>JAOUJD010000278.1 GCA_029883565.1 Burkholderiaceae bacterium | reverse complement strand
GATCGCCTGCGTGGCGCCCGCGGTGATGGTGATCTCGGCGTCGATGTCGTGGCGATGTCCGTACAGCGCTTCATTCTTGTGCGCGATCGCCTCACGCAGCGCCGGAACGCCGGTCATCGGCGCGTACTGGTTGTGGCCCGCCTGCACGGCGGCCGCCAGGTGGGCCTGGAGGCGCTCGTCGCAGTTGAAGTCCGGGAATCCCTGCCCGAGATTGACCGCGTGATGCTTGTGAGCGAGCTGCGACATCACGGTGAAGACGGTCGTTCCGACGCGCGGCAGCTTGCTCGCGCCGAGGCGGGCGGCCGACGGAACCGGGGCGGGGTGCGAGGCCACGTTCTTTTTCTAGAAAAAACAGGAACTTGGAATGCGCCGAATTATACTTTCGGCGCCCATCGGCCGATTGACGACAATGATGCGACATCAAGACGCTGCGCCCACCCGACCGGTGCGCATCGCGACCGCGAACTGCCCGAACGAGGTTCGGCTGCACCGGCGAGGCACGCGACGCGACTTCGCGGATGCCGCTGGCATCGCCTAGCCCATGGCAATCGAAATCAGCAGCGCGTTCGACAGTGGCGCCATCGAAGTGAAGGCGGTCGACGGCGAGCGCGCCGACCTGGCGATCCGCCATGACCTCGCGGCCGACGGAACGCGCAGCGAGTTCCTGCAGTGGTTCCACTTCCGCGTCAGCGGCGCAGAGCGCGGCGGCGCGTCCCTGCGCATCGTCAACGCGGGCCGGACGACATACGCCGCGGGATGGCGCGACTACCGCGCGGTGGCGAGTTGGGACCGCCGTCGCTGGGAACGGGTACCGACCGCCTACGACGGCGAAGTGATGACGATCGAACTGCCGCCGGCGCCCGCGCCGACTTACGTCGCCTACTTCGAACCGTATTCGTGGGAGCGTCACCTGGCGCTGCTCGCCGACAGTTGCGCGCGCGGCGCGACCCTGCGCCGGCTCGGATCGAGCGTGCAGGGTCGCGATCTCGATGCTCTCGTGGCCGGCGAGGGCGCGCATCCGGTGTGGATCATCGGCCGGCAGCATCCGGGCGAGACGATGGCGGAGTGGTTCATCGAGGGGCTGCTGGCCCGGCTGCTCGACGACGCGGATCCGCTGGCGCGGGCGCTGCGCGCGGCCGCGACCTTCCACATCGTGCCGAACATGAACCCCGACGGCTCGGTGCTCGGCAACCTCCGCACCAACGCGGCCGGTGCCAACCTGAACCGGGAGTGGCTGGCGCCCACGGCGGAGCGCAGCCCCGAAGTGAAGGCCGTGCGCGATGCCATTCACGCCAGCGGCTGCGCGGCGTTCTTCGACATCCACGGCGACGAGGCGCTGCCGTACGTGTTCGTGGCCGGCTGCGAGATGCTGCCCGACTTCAGCGACTCGCAGCGCGACGCCCAGGACCGGTTCGCGGCGGATTTTCGCGCGGCCAGCCCGGACTTCCAGAGCGAGCACGGCTATTCGGCGAGCAAGTACAAGGAGGACGTGCTGAAGCTCGCCTCGAAGTATGTCGGCCATGAATTCGGCTGCCTGTCCCTGACGCTCGAGATGCCGTTCAAGGACAACGCCAACGCCCCGGACCCGCGGGTTGGCTGGAGCGCGGCCCGCAGCGCGCGCCTGGGCGCCGCGATGCTCGATCCGCTGCTGCGGCACCTGCAGCGCACATGACGATCATGACCGGAGCGCGGGTGACGATCCGCCGGGCATACCTGGCGGACCGGCCGCGCGTGCATGAGTGGCTCGTGCAATCCGATCTCAGCGACAATGTGTTCGGGCCGCTGTTCCCGGAGCGCGAGGTGCCGACGCTCGAGCAGTTCGCCTCGGACTACGTCAACTCCTACTTCGACGGCACGCGCCCGTACTCGGGCCGGATGTTCATCATCGCGCTCGGCGCCGACGAGGTCGGTTGCATGTCGCACGGTCCCATCGATCTGCTGAACGACGTGGTCGAACTCGACATCTGGCTGTCGGAACGAAAGCTCGCGGGCCGCGGCATCGGTTCCGAGGCACTCGTGCTGCTGGCCGACTGGTTGCAGGCAAATTACGGCGTCAACCGCTTCCTGGTTCGCCCGTCGCGCCGCAACGTGCGCGCGCTGCGCGCCATGCGGCGGGCCGGATTCCGCGAGACCGACCTGCCGGCCGCGGAGGTGATCGAGAAGCTGCAGTTGCCGCGCGGGGACTACGCGGACGAAGTGCTGCTGTTCCGCATCCTGCCGGTGCCCTCGGCCACCCTGAGACGCGACGCGCAGCGGATCTATGTGTTCCTTGATAGCGAATTCACGAGCCTGTCCAGGCCGGAGCTGATCAGCATCGGCGCCGTGTCGACGGACGCGACCGCGTTCTACGCCGAGGTGCGCGGTTGGAGTCCCGAGCGCAGCACGGACTTCGTGCGCCAGGTCGTGGTGCCGTTGCTGGATGGCGACGCCGTCACGCACGAGGTGGCCGCCGAGGCCTTCGCAGCCTGGCTCGACGAGCGCACGGGCCGTGCGCCGACCACCATCGTCAGCGATTCCGGTTACGACCGCTGGGCGCTCGCGGAGCTGCTGGGGCGCGAGGACCTCCCCGTGGGCGTCGAGTGGAAGCGCGTCGCCGTGGCCTACGAGGAGATGGACCGGGCGACGCGCCAGCTGAACCTGCGGCGGCATCACGCACTCGACGACGCGCGCGCCCTGCGTCACCTTCTGCTGAATCCGACCACGGAACGCGCGACGGACGCGTCCTGAACCGACCGGCCGCGCGAGCTACAGGCGGATCCCCGCCTTGTGCAGCAGCCAGGCGAGGGCGACGTAGCCCAGCGCCGTCGCCGCGGCCGACGCGACCAGGCTGGGCCAGAAGCTCCAGCCCGCGCGCAGCAGCGCTGGCAGCAACAGCAGGAGCAGCAACGACGGCAGCACCAGCCAGAAGATGCTCTGCGAGAGGTCCGCGATCCGGCCCGCGTCGCGCGTCTCCAGATGCAGCCAGACGAACGCGAGCAACGACGTCAGCGGCAAGGCGGCCAGCAGCGCGGCCCACCACGTTTCGCGCCGGGCGAGTTCCGACACCGCGACCACGACGACCGATGTGATGAGCAGCTTGAGGAGGTAGTGCCACATCGTGCGGGCTCGGGACGTTGCGTGGATGAACCGGACCTTGGGCGAATGCCCGTTACTCGACCTTGCCCAGCGCGCGGCTCTGGTCAGCGACGATGATGTCGCCCGGGGCAACGGCCTGGCCGGCGCACTGGACCGGGACGTTGACCTGACCGGAGCCCGCGACGGCGCCGACGTTCGGGACGATGCCCGCGCAGCAGAGCAGAAACCGGAGCCGGCGGACCTCGACGACATCACGGCAGGCGCCGTCGATGACGGCTCCGGCCAATCCCCTGTTCCGCGGCGGGATCGTCATGTTTTCGCCCCAGAACGCGGTGTCGCGTGATCCGTGGAAATCGACCATGACGACGTCACCGGGCTCGCAGACGTCGATTGCCTTGAACACCGCGGCGAGGTCGCTGGCGAGCGTCCGGGCCGTGACGGCCGGCCCGGCGAAACGGATCGAGTCGATGAGTGGCCGCGTGTTCGCAGTCATCGCGCCAAAGCGGCCCATGCAGTCGGACAGCGCGCGGGTGACCGAATCGAACTTCAGAAGTTCTCGGTAGCCGCTGACGCGATGTGGGGACGGACGCACGCGTT
>JAOUJD010000277.1 GCA_029883565.1 Burkholderiaceae bacterium | reverse complement strand
GGGAGCGGGCCCCTTCATGCTTCTGTGGGCGATTGCTGCCGGCCTGTCGGTCGCACAGGGCCTGTGCGGCGGATTGCTCCTGCCGATGTACGGCAAGGCGCGCGACTGGATGGGGGGCCTGGCGGTCGGCATTGTCGGATCCATACCGATCTACGCGACCGGGCTGGCCCTGATACTGATGCCGGGCATCCTGCTGGTGTGCATCGCGTTCCTCGTCAGTTGCGCGTGGTGGGGCAGCGGGGCACGCTTCCTCCTTGGCGTGCCGGATGGCGAGGCGGCCGATCACGTCGTTGCATCGATCGTGACGGGCGGCGTGGCGGTGTCGATCCTTGCCGCGGGGCTGGCTGCCGCCTAGGCAGGGGCGCGGTCCCGTAAGTTCCGGGCGGGTGCGAGCGACCGAGCGGATGACCACTGATATGGAGGAAAGCGATGTCGATCAGGAAGCCGCTGGGAGCCGAGCCACGGGCAGGCAACGAGTTCGCCACGCTGGGCGGCGGCTGCTTCTGGTGCCTCGAGGCCGTTTACGAGGAACTCGAGGGCGTGGTGGACGTCGAGTCCGGATATTCGGGCGGGCACGACCGCAAGCCGACCTACGAACAGGTGTGCCGGGGGGCAACCGGTCATGCCGAGGTGGTGCGCATCGAATTCGACCCCGCCCGGATCGGCTACAGGGATCTCCTCGAGGTGTTCTTCTCGATCCACGATCCGACTCAGCTGAACCGCCAGGGCAACGACGTCGGAACGCAATACAGGTCGGTCGTCTTCGTACATTCGGATGAGCAGCGGCGCATCGCGGAAGAGGTCATCGCCGAATTGCGGCAGCACGTCTCGCGCAAACTCGTGACCGAAGTGCTGCCCGCTCCCGAGTATTTCCGCGCGGAGACCTACCATCAGGAGTACTTCCGCCAGAATCCCGGACAGGGCTACTGCATGTTCGTGGTCGCTCCAAAAGTAGGGAAGTTCCGCAAGACTTTCGCGGCTAAACGCAGGAAATCGGCTGAGGATTAGCCGCAATCCGCGATGCCGCCGCGAGGCATGTGGCGGCTACCATTCCCCTGGAAATTCAATGGGGGAAGTGATCCATGCGTGCTTCAGTCTTCGCAATCGCCTTCGGCGCAATGCTCGCCGGCAACGCCTTCGCACAGAACGTCGGACAGCCAGCGCCCGCGTTCGAAGTGCCCGGGGCCTCCGGCAACGTCCGCTCTGCCGACATGAAGGGCAAGGTCGTGTACGTCGACTTCTGGGCGTCGTGGTGCGCGCCCTGCAAGCAGTCGTTCCCGTGGATGAACGACATGCAGGCGAAATACGGGCCGCGCGGTTTCCAGATCGTCGGCGTGACCGTCGACCGCAAGCGCGAGGATGCCGAGAAGTTCCTTGCCTCGACGCCCGCCAAGTTCACGGTCGCATACGACACGAGCGGCAAGGTCGCTGAAAGCTACAAGCCGAAGGGCATGCCGACGTCGTACCTGATCGGGGCCGATGGCGTCGTGCGGGTGGTGCACGTCGGCTTCCGCGACGGCGACAAGGCCGACCTGGAGCGCGAAATCCAGGCAGCGCTGACCGCTGCCAAGAAATAGGTGACGTCCATGAAGCGCTTGCTGCTTCTTGCCTGCCTCGTCGCGAGCGCGGGCTGCTCCACCGTCCAGCCCTGGGAGAAGGGCAACCTCGCGAAGCCGGAGATGGCCTTCGGCGAGGACGTGCTCGATGCCCGATTCATGGACCACACCTACTTCAGCAAGGAAGGTGCGTCGGGCGGCGCGGGTGTGGGTGGCGGCGGCTGCGGCTGCAACTGAGGCCCAGATGACAGACACAACAACAAGAAGTAAACCGGCTGGCGGCGGCGCGCTGCTGGCCGCGGCGCTGGCATTGCCGGGCGTCGTGCCGAGCGTGGCGCAGGCGCAGGTGACGGTGCCCAACGCGACGCTGGTCCAGTTCAAGTACCTGTACTACAAGGATTACCAGCCGTCGGGCGACCGCATGAAGGTCAGCTCGCCGGCGCTCTACATGCTGGCGCCGATCACCGACGAGTGGGTGTTCGAGATCGGGGCGGTGAGCGACAGCATTTCGGGCGCTTCACCCTACTATCACACCGTCCTGTCGGGCGCGTCGGGTCGCGGCATCGAGGACAATCGCACGGCGGCCGACGTCACGGTGACCAAGTATTTCGGCGGGCGGACTGCCGTCTCGCTGCGTGCCGCGTATTCGACGGAAGACGACTACAAGTCGCGCGCGTTCGGCCTGACCGTCAGGCACGCTTCGTCCGATCAGAACACCACCCTGACGTTCGGCTTCGGGCAGTCGAACGACGATGTCTTTCCGACCGATGGCCCGCAGTTCACCGCAACCAAGAAGACGACCGACTACATCATCGGCGTGACGCAGGTGCTGTCGCCCAACGACGTGGGGCAGGCCAACCTGTACTACGCGAAGCAGAAGGGCTACCTGACCGATCCCTACAAGGCGTTCTGGGGCATCGACAATCGGCCGGACACCCGTGACCAGTGGGCGGCGATGTTCCGCTGGAACCATTTCTTCGAGGGTGCGGACGCCTCGCTGCGATCGTCCTACCGGTATTACTCGGACGACTGGAAGGTCAAGGCGCACACGGTGCAGTTCGAGTGGGCGCAGGCGCTGCACGACGGCTGGACCCTGACGCCGAGCCTGCGCTACACGACGCAGAGCGCCGCCGAGTTCTACTACGACCCGGTCTACGACCCGTTGCTCGGCGCGCCATTCCCGCCAGGGTACCTGGCGAATCCGAACGGCATTTACACGAGCGACCAGCGCCTGTCCGCCTTCGGCGCGCTGACGCCGGGCGTCAAGGTTGCGAAGGCATTCGGCAAGGGCTGGCTGGTCGATGCCAAGGCCGAGTACTACGAGCAGCGTTCCAACTGGCGGATCGGCGGCGAAGGCAGCCCTGGGCTGGAGACCTTCAAGGCGCAGATGTACCAGGTCGGCGTCAGCAAGAAGTTCTAGCGAACCTCGCATTCGGGACGCGCCGCGCGCGACGCGCCGGCGCATCCCGCCGTTCCCGTGGCGCGGGTAGCATCGTTCCGTGACCCTCGCCGTCTACTCCTTTGCGTTCCGGGCCATGGCTTCGCGCTGCGAAGTGCGCCTGTTCGCGCCCGATGAATCCACCGCACGCGAGTGGTCGGACGCCGGGATCGCGGAGGTGCGGCGCATCGAGGAGAAATATTCGCGGTACCGCGAGGACAGCGTCACGTCCGCCCTCAATCGGTCGGCCGGCGGCGCCGGGCTGGCTGTCGACGAGGAAACCGCGGCCCTGCTGAACTTCGGCGCCCGCTTGCACGAGCAGAGCGACGGCGCGTTCGATCTCACGAGCGGCGTGTTGCGCCGCGCCTGGGACTTCAAGTCGGCGCGCCTGCCGCAGGCGCAGGACATCGACGGCTTGCTGCCTCTCGTGGGTTGGCAGCGGATCGAATGGGACGGCAGCCAGCTCAGGCTGCCCCTGCCCGGGATGGAGATCGACTTCGGCGGGATCGGCAAGGAGTACGCCGCCGACCGTGCCGCCGCGCGACTGCAGGAACTGGGCGCGCGCCACGGCCTGGTGAATCTCGGCGGGGACGTGCGCATCATCGGGGCGCAACCCGACGGCTCGGCCTGGAAGGTCGGCGTGCAGGATCCACGCGGAGATGCCGGCGTAGTGATCGCGTCGCTTCCC
>JAOUJD010000276.1 GCA_029883565.1 Burkholderiaceae bacterium | reverse complement strand
GATCGGGGACAGCACCGGCGGACCCGGCGGCACCTCCACCACCTTGATGTCGGCGCCGCGCGCCTTGGCGATCTTCTCCAGCGCCGGCCGCACGGCCTGCGCGATCTCGTGGCTCTTGCGGTGCCGGTGCGACTTGTCGACCAGGTTGACCTGCAGGTCGCCGACTTCGCCGCCGGTGCGCAGGTAGTACTGGCGAACCAGGCCGTTGAAGCTGATCGGCGCCGCCAGCCCGGCGTAGGCCTGGTAGCTCGTCACCTCCGGCTGCTTGGCGACTTCGGCGGCCAGTTCGCGCAGCAGCGCGGCGGTGTCCTCGACCGGAGTGCCGGTCGGCATGTCGACCACCACCTGGAATTCGGACTTGTTGTCGAACGGCAGCATCTTCATCACGACGGCCTTCAGCGGCACCAGCAGCACCGACAGCAGGATCGCGACCGCGATCGCGGCCCACAGCTTCAGCCGGTTGCGACGGCCGCGCTCGGCGTTGAGGAAGGGCGTCATCACGCGCTGGAAGAACGTCGCGAGGCGCGCCGCCAGCTTGTCGCCCGAGGACGGGACGTCGTGCGCGGCGGGAAGCAGGCGCAGGGCCAGCCACGGCGTGACCGTGAAAGCGATCGCGAGCGACAGCAGCATGCCCATCGACGAGTTGATCGGGATCGGCGCCATGTAGGGCCCCATCAACCCGGTGACGAAGGCCATCGGCAGCAGCGCGGCGATCACGGTCAGCGTGGCGAGGATGGTCGGTCCGCCGACCTCGTCCACCGCGCCCGGGATCACCGAGGCGAGCGGCGCGTGGTCGATCTGCGCGCGTCGGTGGATGTTCTCGACCACCACGATCGCGTCGTCGACCAGGATGCCGATGGAGAAGATGAGCGCGAACAGCGACACCCGGTTCAGCGTGAACCCCCACGCCCACGAGGCGAACAGCGTCGTGGCGAGCGTGAGCACGACCGCGAGGCCGACGATCACTGCCTCGCGGCGGCCCAGCGTGGCCCACACCAGGATCACTACGGACAGCGTCGCGAAGATCAGCTTCTTGATCAGCTGGTTGGCCTTGTCGTTCGCGGTGGCGCCGTAGTTGCGCGTCTCGACGACCTGCACGTCCTCCGGAATCAGCTGGCCCTTCAGCTGGCCGACGCGCGCCATGACCGCGTCGGCCACGGTGGGCGCGTTCTCACCCTGCTTCTTCGACACCTGGATCGTCACGGCAGGACGCTCGATCGCGCTGCGCAGGCCGTCGGAACCGGTCTCGGCCGCGCCGTGCCAGACGTAGCGGGTCGGCGTGTCAGCGCCGGCTGTCACCTTCGCCACGTCGGCGAGCATGACCGGGCGGCGCTCGGTGACGCCGACGATCAGTTGCCCGACGTCGCGCGCGTCGGCCAGGAACTGGCCGGTGCGAACCTCGACCGTGCGGTTGTCGCGCGTCAGGTCGCCGGCCGGCATCGAGGCGTTGGTCGCCCGCAGCGCGCGCTCGATGTCGGTGGCGGTGATGCGGTGCGCGTTCATCCGCTCCGGATCGAGCGTGACGCGCACGACTTCGTCGGGGCCGCCGAGCGTGTTCACTTCGCGCGTGCCCGGCACGCGCTTCAGTTCGATCTCCAGCGCGTGCGCCACCTTCTGCAGGTCGGCGGCGCCCATGTCGTCGCGCGTGCTCGTCAGCGTGAGCGCGACGATCGGGACGTCGTCGATGCCCTTGGGCTTCACGATGGGATCCATCACGCCGAGGCTCGTCGGCAGCCAGTCGCGGTTGGACAGCAGCGTGTCGTGCAGCTTGACCAGCGAGTCGATGCGCGGCTGCCCGACCTTGAACTGGACCGTCAGCACGGCGAGGCCGGGCTGGGTCACCGAGTACACGTGCTCGATGCCCGTGATCTGCGACACGACCTGTTCGGCCGGCACGGTCACGAGGTTGTGCACGTCCTCGCTCGACGCGCCGGGGAACGCGATCATCACGTTCGCCATCGTGACGTTGATCTGCGGCTCCTCTTCCTTCGGCGTCACGAAGACCGCGAAGACCCCGAGCAGGAAGCCGACCAGCGCCAGCAGCGGCGTGATCTGCGAGCGCAGGAAGGCGTGGGCGATGCGCCCCGAAAGCCCGAGGCGTGGCGTGGTGTGGCCGGCGTCCATCGTCACTTCGCCAGCGGGTTGAGCAACACCTGTTCGCCGTCGGTCAGGCCGGCGAGCACCTCGACGAACAGCTTCCCGTCCGCGGTGCGCACGCTCGGGCCGATGCGTACCTGGCGCAGTTGCGGCTGGCCCTGGGCGGTCGCGACGTTGACGGCGACCAGTTCGCCGCGCCGGATCAACGCCGACTCGGGGATGACGCGTTTCATGGCCTTGCCGATCGGGATCAGCACCTTGGCAGCCACTCCGGGGGCGATTCCAGGCACGGACACGGAAGGCAACTCCGCGCGCACCTGGGTCGACAGCAGGCGCGGATCGGCCGCCGGCAGCACGGTGACGCTCTTCGCCGCGTAGGCCTTGCCGACCGAGGGGATCTCGATCATGGCGCGGTCCACCCGCGCCGTCACCGGCAGCATGAACTGCGGCAGGCTGCCGACGGCGCGCAGCGCGGCCGGATCGTGGACGGCGATGACGGCACGCCCGGGGCTCGCGAACTCGCCGACCTCCATCAGCCGGCGCGTGACGATGCCGTCGAACGGCGCGCGGATCTCCGCGAAGCCGCGCGCCGTGTTCGCCTGCACGGAGCCGGCGCGCGCCGTCTCCAGGTTGGCGAGCGCGACCTTGTATTCGGACTCGGCCTTGTCGAGCGCGGCCTGGCTGATGAATTTCTGCTCGACGAGACTCTTGTTGCGCTCGTAATTCGACTTTGCGACGGCCAGCGCGGCTTCGGCCTGCGCAATGCCCGCGCGTCCCGCTGCGACCTGCGCGTCCGTGTCGCGGGCGTCGAGCCGCGCCAGGACCTGGCCGCGCTTCACACGGTCGCCGGCATCGACGAGATACGCAGTGACGCTGCCGTTGATCTGCGCGGCGAGCGTGGCCTGCTGGACGGCCTCGATGATGGCGTCGGCCGCGTACACCTCGTCGAGTTCACGGGTTTCGACGCGCACGGTCGGCAGCGGGCTGCCGTTGTCGGCGTGGGCCGGCGCGGCGGCAAGCACGGAGAGGAGGGCCATGGCCAGGTGCCACGGCGAGCGGGACAGGGGTCGGTTTTCCATGGGCTCGACTGTATACCCCTAGGGGTATACAAGGTGTGATGCCAGTCACAGCCGCACGAAACGACCGTCCGGCGTTTGAGTGCCGTCGCTCGTGATGGCCGCGACGGCCTCTTTCAGGCTAGCCGCTGGTGCTCAAGCGACTTGACCAGTGTCAGGCACGGCTTTGTTGCAGGGTGGTCGTCGTTGCTGCGATCAGGACTGCCGCAGCCGCTGGGAAACCGCATCCCCGACGAATTGCACGAACGCACGTACTCGCGCGGTCTGGCGCAGGTCGGGATGGGTGAGCATCCAGACCGGCTGTGCCAGTTCGGGGATCGGCTCCGACACCGCCACCAGTTCGGGGTGCTTCGCCTCCATGAAGGTCGGCAGCACGCCCACGCCGATGCCGGTGCGCAGCATCGCGGCTTTGGCGTTGAAGATGTCCACGCGCACGCGCACGTTGGCGTGAGCGAGGTGCTGTTGCAGCCACAGGTCGTACACGCGCGTCGAGGCGTCGCGCTCGAAAGCGACCCACGGAGCCTCGCGTGTCAGC
>JAOUJD010000048.1 GCA_029883565.1 Burkholderiaceae bacterium | reverse complement strand
ATCGCAGGCCCGTGGGACTCGCCGAAGTTCGTGACGCGGAACAGATGGCCGAAGGTGGATGACATATGGCGCGCGATTGTACGAGGGTCCGGTCCGCGCCCTCTAAAGGAAGCGCTCGGCGATGCGCGTGCTCGACGCATGGCCGACGTAGGCGAGGTTGCGATCGAGCCAGTCGCTCGCCGTCGCGCGGCCCAGTTCGAACAGTTCCTTCAGGAACACGCGGCTGGTGTAGGTCTTGCTGCTGGCGCCGTACTTCTGCAACTGCTCCTCGGCCTCGATCATGTGCATGTTGATGCGCCTGTACTTGCGCGGATCGAGTTTCTGTTCGCCCAGGAGGCGCTCGACGAACGCGATCGCGCGCAGTTCGTGCAGCAGCGCCGTGTTGAAGCTGATCTCGTTGACGCGTTCGATGATCTCCTGGGCCGTGTCCGGAAGGTCCTCGCGCACCAGCGGATTGATCTGCACCAGCAGCAGATCGCGCGTCTTCGTCGCGTAGAACAGCGGGTACAGCGACGGGTTGCCGACGTAGCCGCCGTCCCAGTAGTACTCCTCGTCGACCTCGACGGCGTGGAAGGCGAACGGCAGCGCCGCCGAGGCCAGCAGCATGTCCAGCCTGAGCTCGTGTTCGCGGAACACGCGCGGCCGGCCCGTGCGCACGTTGGTCGCCGTCACGAACAGCTGGAACGGCGAGCCGGCGCGCAGGGCCTCGAAGTCGACCAGGGGTCGCAGCACTTCGCGCAGCGGATTGACGTTGAACGGATTGAGCTGGTAGGGAGAGAACACGCGTGTCACCAGGTCGAACACCAGCGCGGCGTGCTGGGCGCCGTACGGCGGCGCGAACCAGGGCACCGGCGACGCGAGTCCGAATCCGGCCGGCCGTTCGGCAACGGCGTTCCAGAAGCGGGCCAGCAGCTCGCGCGCGGACGTTCGCGGATCCGTGCCGCGCTCCAGCGCCAACCGCCAACCCTCCGCCAGCACCACGGCGTTCATCGCGCCGGCGCTCGCCCCCGAGAGTCCTTCGAAGGCCAGCCGGCCGTCTTCCAGCAAGGCGTCGAGCACGCCCCAGGTGAAAGCGCCGTGCGAACCGCCGCCCTGCAGCGCGAGGTTCACTGCGAGCGCGCCGCTGGCGCTGTCGCGGCGACGCCCGTTACTCCTGCCCGCGCCATTGCCGTTGCTGCGCGTCGCCATCAGCGTTCGTCCCCGCGCAGTTCGGCCACGCGCTGCGTCAGCGCCTCCGGGGTCGCCGCGGCGGGTGGAACCGGCTCGCCGACCAGGAGTTCGACCTTCGAGCGCAGTCCGCGCCGGAGCCGCGCGTCGACCGGTCGCGAGAACGCGGCGCCGCCGAAGCGCGAGAAGAACGAGCCCCACAGGCCACGCAGGGCCATCGGGATCACGGGCACCGGACTGCGCTCGACGATGCGGCGCACGCCCGGCTTGAACGGATAGAGCTCGCCTGTATCGGTAATGCGCCCCTCCGGGAAGATGCAAACGAGGTCCCCGTCGGCGAGCGCCGCGTCGATGCGCTCGTTCGCCCGCTCCAGCATCCCTGGATCCTCCTTCGCGGGCGCGATCGCGATCGCCTTCGCATTCCGGAAGAACCAGTTCAGCAACGGAATCCTGAAAATGCGATGGTCCATCACGAAGCGGATCGGTCGCGGGCTCTCACCCATGATCAAGACGGCATCCACGAAGCTCACGTGATTGCACACCAGCACGGCCGGCCCCTGCTCCGGAATGCGCTCGGCGCCCCGCGTGCGGATGCGGTACAGGCTGTGCGCCAGGACCCAGGCAACGAAGCGCAGCAGGAATTCGGGGACCAGGCGGTAGATGTAGAGGGCCACCGCGGCATTGAGGATTCCAGTCAAGAGGAACAGCTGAGGGATCGTCAGGCCCGCCGCCAGCAGGCTGCCAGCCAGCACCGAGGCCACCACCATGAAGATCGCGTTGAGGATGTTGTTGGCCGCGACGATGCGCGCGACGTGCGTCCGCTCGGCCCGGCTCTGGATCAGCGCGTACAAGGGCACCGAATACAGCCCGCCGAAGAAGGCGAGCGCGGCAAGGTCGAACACGATGCGCCACGCGCCGTCGTGAACCAGGAAGCCACCGAGGGTTGCCGACTGCATCGGCGCGAACCCGGCCGACGCGAAATACAGGTCGACCGCGAACAGCGTCATGCCGATCGAACCCAGGGGCACCAGTCCGATCTCGACCTTGCGGCCCGAGAGGCGTTCCGTCACCAGGGAACCGAGCCCGATCCCGACCGAAAACACCGCGAGCAGGAAGGTGACGACGCCCTCGTCGCCCCCGAGGTTCTCGCGCGCATACGGCGTGAAGCTCGTGAGGAAGATCGAACCGAAGAACCACAGCCAGGAGATGCCGAGAATCGAATTGAACACGGCCGGGCTGACGCGCGCGATCTTCAGGTTGGCCCAGGTTTCGGTGAACGGGTTCCAGTTGATGCGCAGCGCGGGGTCGGCGGCAGGCGACAGAGGCACGAAGTGCGCCGCCACGCGCCCCAGGACCGCGATCGCGAGGCCCACGATCGCGGTCGCGTTCGCGGCCTGGGCTCCGAACTGGTTGATGAGCAGGCCGCCGCCGATCGTGCCGAGCAGGATGGCGACGAACGTGCCCATTTCCACCATGCCGTTGCCGCCGGTGATTTCGTGCGTGTCCAGGTGCTGGGGCAGGTAGGAGTACTTGACCGGACCGAACACGGTCGACTGCAGGCCGAGCAGGAAGACCGTCAGGTACAGCAATGGCGGCCACTGCAGGAAGAAGCCCGCGGCGCCGATCAGCATCACGACGATCTCGGCGTCCTTCACGCGTCGAATGAAGTACGACTTCTCGAGACGATCGGCAAGCTGACCGCTGGTCGCCGAAAAGAGCATGAACGGGGCGATGAACAGACCGCCGATCAGGAACCCGGCGAGCTTCGGGTCGACGCCGCCCCAGGAGGAAGCCGAATAGGTGGCGAGCAGCGTGAAGGCGAACTTGAAGACGTTGTCGTTGGCGGCTCCGAGGAACTGCACCCAGAAAAGGGGGGCGAACCGACGCTGCCGCAACAACTCGAACTGGCTGCTTGCGCTCACGCGCGACTCCCCGCCCTCCCCGGGCGCAGCGCGATTATCGACGCTAGGCGGGCTGGCCGCTACGCGACGATGGCGTGTCCGAGCGCCCGGCCCGACAGGAATGCGCCCTCCAGACGCGGTCCCCCGCACCAGTCGCCGACCGCGCCGATCTTCTGGCCCGCGTCCCACAAGTACGGGCTCTTCAGCGGGTTGGCAGGAGTTGCCGTCAGCCAGCGGCGCGCTGACAGCAGCGTCGGTCGAAAGCCGAAATTGAAGCGTGTGGCAAACGCCTGCGCCAGCGTTTCGGCGACTTCGTCGGCCCCGTGGTTCAGGTGCAGCGCCGACCAGCGTGGCGTGGCGTGCAGCACCCAGCGTTCAATGCCGCCCGTTGCCGGGCCCTTGGTGTCTTCACGCGTCGCCCAGGACAGCGCCGGATGGTCGTTGACGAAAACGCCGCCGAACTCGAAGCCGCTTGCCGGCTCGAAGGCAAGCAGGACAGCCCAGCACGGCTGCCACACGATGCTGCTCGCCTGCTGCGCGAGTTCGGGGGCCCGGCGCAGCAGCTCCGTCGGCTGCGGGACCGCGATCACCAGTGCGTCGAAACCTCCGTGCGACAGGCTGCGGCCGCCGGCATCGAGCAGGTCCCACGAACTTCCCCGTCGGCCCACCGACGCGACCGCCGAGTCGAGCCGCACGTCGAGGTCCGCGCCCAGCTTTCTGCCGAGCGCCTGCATGCCATCGCGCACGATGTAGCGTTCGGCCGAGGCCGTCTTGTCGAGAGTGCGCCCGCCCTCCAGCGCGATGACCTGCGCGGTCCAGCGCTCGACGAGCCCGTCATCGCGCCATGCCGTCACCCAACTCTCGAAATCGGAACTCTCTGCGGTGAAGTACTGCGCGCCGTAGTCGAAGCGGCCCACCGGCGTCACTTCGGTGGCGGCGCGACCACCCGGCCGGCGACTCGCCTCGTACACCACCACGCGCGCCCCGCGCGCCTTCAACGTGCTTGCGCACGCAAGCCCGGAGATGCCAGCGCCGACGACCGCAACCCGAAAGCTGTCAGGCAGCGGGGCGGCGCGTGTCATTCCCAACTCAGCTCCGCGCCTCCTCCGGCTCGGGCCAGTCCCGGATATATGCCTTGAGCATCTTGTTTTCGAAGCTCTGCTCTTCGAGCACGGCGCGTGCCACGTCGTAGAAGGAGATGACGCCGGCCAGCGTGCGGCCTTCCAGCACCGGCAGATAGCGCGCGTGGCGCTCGAGCATCAGCCGGCGGACTTCCATCACGTCGGTCCCTGGCGTTACCGTGAGGGGCCCATCGTCCATCACCTTGCGAACCCGGATGTCACCAACCGCGCCGTTGTTGTCGTGAACGCGGTTGATGACCTCGCGGAAAGTGAGAATGCCGACGAGTTCGCCGTACTCCATGACCACGACCGATCCGATGTCCTGTTCGGCCATCATTGCCACCGCCTGCGCGAGCGGCGTCTCGGGAGTCACGGTGTACAGCGCGTTGCCTTTCACGCGCAGAATGTCGGCGACCTTCATCGGAATCTCCTGTGCCACGCCTCGGCCTCGGGTGGGAAGGCGCGCGAGCGTGGGTAGGCCATCGTATCCTCGCCCTGACGGGGCAACAAGCGCCCCAAAGGCGCGACGGCGCCGGCTTCGAATCAGGGGCGCCGCAGCCAGCCGAGTCCGGACGAGGTTCCCCCTGGCACGGCGCCGCGCGCCGCCCGGTACTCGCAGCCGATCCATCCCCCGTAGCCAAGGCGATCCAGAAGCCGGAACAGGTACGGGTGATTGACCTCGCCGGTGTCCGGCTCGTTGCGCTCGGGAACGCCGGCGATCTGCACGTGCCCGATCAGCGGAAAGTACCGCTGCAGCCGAGTCGCGAGGTCACCGACCATGATCTGGGCATGGTAAAGGTCGAACTGCAGCGCGAGGTTGGACGCATCCACCCGCGCAATGATGCGGGCCGCCTGCTCCGGTGTGGTCAGGAAGTACCCGGGCATGTCGCGCGTGTTGATCGGCTCGATCATCACCCGGACGCCGAGCGTGGCGAAGGCGGCACACGCGTGGCGCAGGTTGCGCACGAAGACCTCCTCGGCCTCGGCAGGATCCGCTCCCGCCGCCGGCTTGCCCGCCATCACGTGCACCCGCGGGGAACGCACGGTCCGCGCATAGTCGACCGCTTCGGCGATGCTGGCCTCGAATTCGCGCTCCCGGCCGGCCAGCGCGGCTAGTCCCCGTTCACCGGCGTCCATGTTGCCCTGCGGCGCGTTCATCAACACCAGCTCGACGCGAGCGTCCCGCACGGCGCGGTCCAGTTCGGTCGCCGCTGCCGCATACGGCGACTGCACCTCCACCGCGGCGAAGCCGTCGCGCGCGGCGGCGCCGATTCGGTCGAGCATCGAATGCTCCTGGTACAGCGTACTGATGTTGGCGGCGAATCGAGGCATCAGGCCTCCGAAAGTTGTAGTCGCATACGGTCGAGTTCAGCCATCACGACCGCGCGGACCGGGGGCTCCCAGACCGAATGGCCGGCATCCGGCACGATGGTATAGCGGGCGGACGGCCAGGCGCGCGCCAGTTCGTCCGCGTTGACGATTGGACACACCATGTCGTAGCGCGCCTGGATGATCGACGCCGGCAGGTGCCGGATGCGGTCGATGCGGCCCAGTAGTTCGCCCGGCGCGAGGAAGCACTGATGGGCGAAGTAGTGAGCTTCCAGGCGGGCCAGGCCGAGCGCCTCGTCCGCAAAGTGGCGCACCAGTTCCGGATTTGGCAGCAGCGTGGAACAGGTGCCTTCGTATTCGCTCCAGGCGCGCGCGAAGGGCAGGTGAATGCGCGGGTTGGGATCGAACAGCCGCTTGAGGTAGCCGCGCAACAGGTCGGACCGCTCCCCTTCCGGCAGCATCCCCGCGAATCGCTGCCACGCTTCCGGAAACACGCTCCGCAGGCCGTACAGGAACCAGTCGATCTCGCTCTGTCTTCCGAGGAAGATCCCGCGCAGCACGAAACCGAGACAGCGCTCCGGGTGCGCCTGGCCATAGGCGAGGCCGAGTGTGCTGCCCCAGGACCCACCAAACACCAGCCAGCGCTCGATGCCGAGGTACTCGCGCAGGTGTTCGATGTCGGCGATCAGGTGCGCGGTGGTATTCGCGCTCGTTTCGCCCAGGGGCGTGGACGCGCCCGCGCCGCGCTGATCGAACAGCACGGCCCTGAAGAACCCGGGATCGAAGAAGCGGCGATGCTCGGGCGACGAGCCGCCGCCGGGTCCACCATGCAGGAAGAGGACCGGCACGCCGTCAGGCTTGCCGGACGTCTCCCAGTACATCGTATGCACGGCGTCGAGCGGCAGCATGCCGCTGTCGTGCGGTTCCAGCGCGGGATGCAAGACACTTCGCGTATCCATCGGCGCGAAGTGTAAGGGCCTCACTCGAGCACTCGGCGCCAGGGCGCCAGCATCGGCCGTTCCCGGGTTCGAACCCGGGGCGGCCGGTCAAGCCAGCAGGCCCCTCAGGCACCAGCCCGTTTCGCCGGGGTCCAGTGCATGTCGACGATCTGCAGGCGCGTCGCCTGCAGGCGCCCTGCCACGACGGCAAGCAGCCGGCTCATCAGGGCATAGCCAAACGATGGATCGTCCTCGCACATCTGCCGCAGAGCAGCGGCGTCGAACGCCAGCGCCTGCACGCCGTCCAGCGCGCGCGCCTGAAAGTATCGCCCCACGCCCATCAACATCGCCGTCCAGCCGAATTCCTCACCCGGGCCAACGGTCTCGACCCGCAGCACTTCATTGCGACCGGCCAGTTCGAGCGCCACGTGGCCGCGCACGACGAGGAACAACTGGGCGCACTCGTCGCCTTCGCGGTGGATCACTTCTCCCGGCTCGAACTCGACCATTTCCGCCGCGTGCATCAGTTCCTCGAACTGCGCGGGGGTGAACTCCCTCATCAGCGGTTGCCGGCGGAGCGCGAGGTCGACATCTGCCATGGTCACTGTAGTCATGCGTCTCCTCCAACGTTTACTGCCCGGGCTTTCAACTTAGTCCTCTACGGTCCCGACCGCAATGGCACTTCCGGGTAATTTCGATTGTGCAAGTGCAATACGGAGCGGCTTCGATTTGGCATCATCCGGGTTCCTACCCATAAGGGGCATCCCATGCCCGCCCGCTACCCCGGCTTTGACACGCTGGCGCTGCACGCCGGCCAACCGCCCGACCCGACGACCGGCAGCCGCGCGGTGCCGATCTACGCCACCGCGTCGTACGTCTTCGAGGACTCCGACCACGCCGCGGCCCTGTTCAACATGGAGCGCTCGGGCCATGTGTACTCGCGCATTTCGAATCCGACGGTGGCTGTGTTCGAGGAGCGCATGGCAGCGCTCGAGAAGGGCGTCGGCGCGATCGCCACGGCCAGCGGCCAGGCCGCCCTGCATCTGGCCATCGTCACCTTGATGGGCACCGGCGGCCACATCGTGGCGAGCCGCGCGCTTTACGGCGGGTCCCACAACCTGCTGGGCTACACCCTCGCCCGCTTCGGCATCGACACCACGTTCATCGACCCGCGCGACCCCGGTGCCTGGGAAGGCGCGTTCCGCCCGAATACGCGGCTTGCCTTTGGCGAGACGCTCGGCAATCCGGGACTCGACGTGCTCGACATTCCCGCCGTCGCCGCGATCGCGCACCGCCACCGCGTCCCGTTGCTGGTGGACTCGACCTTCACCTCGCCCTATCTGATGACGCCATTCGACCACGGCGCGGATCTCGTCTACCACTCGGCGACCAAGTTCATCGGCGGACATGGGATCGCGATCGGTGGCGTGCTGGTCGACGGCGGCACCTTCGACTGGCTCTCCAGCGGCCTGTTTCCGACGCTCACCGAGCCCTACGCCGGCTTCCACGGCATGAATTTCGCGGAAGAAAGCACGGTGGCGCCCTTCCTGCTGCGCGCGCGGCGCGAGGGACTGCGCGACTTCGGCGCCTGCATGAGCCCGCATACGGCGTTCTTCCTGCTGCAGGGGCTCGAAACGCTGCCGCTGCGCATGCAGCGCCACGTCGAAAACACGCGCAAGGTCGTCGAATTCCTGGCGTCCCATGCCGCAGTGCAATCCGTGGCCTATCCCGAGCTGCCTTCGCACCCTGACCACGCGCTGGCGCAGCGGCTGCTGCCGCGCGGATGCGGGGCCGTTTTCAGCTTCGACCTGAAAGGCAGTCGTGCCGCGGGCCGCGCCTTCGTCGAGGCTCTCCAGGTTTTCTCGCACCTTGCGAATGTCGGCGACGCCAAGTCGCTCGTCATCCACCCGGCCTCGACCACGCACTTCCGCGTCCCCGACGATCAACTCGAGGCGGCAGGGATCACGCAGGGCACGATCCGCCTGTCGGTGGGGCTCGAGGATGCGACTGACCTGCTCGACGACCTCGGTCAGGCGCTGAAGCGCGCGCAAAAGGTCGGCTGATGGACCTCGCCACCTCTCCCCGCCTCTACGCCTACACCGGCGGCAGGCGGTTTGACCCGGCCCGGCCCGCGGTTGTCTTCCTGCACGGCGCGCAGTGCGATCACAGCGTATGGATCCTGCAGAGTCGCTACCTGGCGCATCACGGCTACAGCGTGCTCGCCCTCGATCTGCCGGGACACATGCGCAGCGAGGGTCCGCCGCCCGACTCCGTCGAAGCCATCGCCGACCGCGTCGTCGCAGCGTTGAAGGCAGCCAGCGTCGAGCGGATGATCGTCGTCGGCCACAGCATGGGTTCGCTGATCGCTCTCGAAGTCGGACGCCGGCTTCCGGATGCAGTGCGCGGCGTCGTGCTGGTCGCCACGGCATTCCCGATGCGCGTGGCCGATCCGTTGCTGAACGCGACGCGTGATGCGCCGGCCGAAGCGCTGGACATGATCAACGTGTGGTCTCACAGCGCTTCGATTCGGGCGTTCGACCGCAAGCCGTCGAACCCCGGACCGGGCTTCTCCAATGTGTGGCAGGGCCTGCGCCTGATGCAGCGGATTCAGGAGCGCAACGGACGCGACGTGCTGCCGGTCGATTTTGCGAACTGCAATCGCTACGCGGGCGGCATCGACGCGGCCGCGGCATTGAAGTGCCCGGCGCTCTTCGTTCTGGGTGCGTCGGACTCCATGACTCCACCCCGTAGCGCGAAGACGCTGATCGAGGCCTGCCGGAACGCCGAGGTCGTCACGCTGCGCGGCGCCGGCCATTCGCTGATGGCCGAGGACCCGGATGGCGTGCGCGACGCCATCGCGCGCTTCGCCGCGCGGGCCCTCGGGCCGGCCGGCTGAGCAGCGTGGCGAACTGGCTCGACGCCGTCAACTGGGACACCTACTGGCTGTACGTGCTGGCGGAAGTGGCCCTGTCGCTGTCTCCCGGCCCGGCCGTGATGCTCGTCATCGCCTGCGGACTGGCATTCGGAGCGCGCAGGTCCATCCATGCGGCGCTCGGCATCCTGAGCGCCAACGCGATCTATTTCGCGATTTCGGCGACGGCGCTCGGCGCCCTGCTGGTCGCATCGAAGCTGGTCTTCGTTGCCATGAAGTGGCTCGGCGCCGCGTACCTCGCATACATCGGGCTGTCCGCCCTCTTCGGACGGCCCTCGCCCATCAGCGTCGCGCGCACCGACGAGGTCGGCGGATCACCCCGTGCGATCTACCTTTCCGGCCTGACCCTGCAACTCGCGAACCCGAAGACGCTCGTGTTCTTCGTTTCGATCCTGCCGCAGTTCGTCGATCCGAAGCTCCCCATCGGGCCGCAGATGGCATGGCTCGCCGCCGGCTCCATCGTTCCCGAATTCTTCATCCTGGGTGGCTACGGGTACCTGGCCTCACGCGCCGCCCGCCTGGCGAGCGACGAACGCTTCACGCGCATCACCGAGCGTGCAGCGGGGGTGCTGGTGCTGGGCGCAGCTGCTCTCGTGCTCACCGTCCCGTGATGCAGATCACGGCCCGGCCGCGCAGGCGCTGGGCACGGGACCGGGCGCAACAACCGCCTGCGTGGCCTGGGTTATAACGACTGCGTCCGACCGATCAACGAAGGCAAGCGCGCGTGGCGAAGAAGTTCCCCGTCGCACCCCGGAATCCCCATCGGATCTGCTGGGGCTGCGACAAGTACTGCCCGGCCGATTCGCTCGCCTGCGGCAACGGCTCGGAGCGCACGCAGCACCCGGTCGAATTGTTCGGCGACGACTGGCACCTGTGGGGCCTCGACGCGGAACCTGCCGCGGCTTCACGCGTGGCGGCGGTCCCGGCAGCCGCCGAACCCTGAGCGTCCGCGGCCGGTAGAGTCGCTCGCCCTCAGCCCGGCGGCAACCCGTCGGTCGCCGCGTCGGGTTCAGGCAGGCGCGCGGCGAGGACCTTGTCGATCCTGTGGTTGTCCATGTCGACGATTTCGAATCGCCACCCCTGCCAGTCCGCGGCGTCGCCGACCGACGGCACGCGTCCGAGCAGCAGCATCAGCATGCCCGACAGCGTGTTGTAGCGACCCAGTTCCTCGTCGGGCGCGGCGTTGAACGCGAGGCGGTCCTTCAGCTCCGGGATCGGGATCATTCCATCCAGCAGCCACGAACCGTCCGCGCGCTGAACCGCCCAGGCGTCCTCGTCGTGGTGGGTCTTGAATTCGCCGGCGATGGAAACGAACAGGTCGTGCAGTGTGACCAGGCCCTGCAACTCGCCGTACTCGTCGACCACCAGTGCCAGGTGGCTGGTCGATGTGCGGAAGTTCTCCAGCAATTCCATGCCGGTCAGCGACTCCGGTACGTAGATCGCCGCTTCGAGACCGGTCGCGAAATCGGCGGCTTCGCCGCGAATCGTCTGCTGCAGCAGCTGGCGCGCGCTTGCGATGCCGACGATCTCGCGCAGGCCGCCGCGGCAGACCGGAAATCGCGACCGCCCGGACTCGAGCACCTTCCGCAGGTTGTCCTCGCGCGCGTCCTGCAGGTCAAGGTAGACGATGTCCGAACGCGGCGTCATCAACGAGGCGATCTGCCGATCGTCGAGCCGGAATACGTTGCGCACCATCGCGCGCTCCTGCTCGTCGATCACGCCCGATTCCGACCCTTCCTTGATGAGCTGCTGGATCTCCTCCTCCGTGACCTTGCTCGCGGCCGGGCCGGCCGCGCCAAACAGCCGCAGCACAACGTCGGTCGACGCCGAAAGCAGCCGGACGAACGGGTGCGCGGCGGTGGCGAGCCAGCCAACCGGCCGCGCGACCCGACGGGCCACGCCCTCGGCGAACATCTGGCCCAGCCGCTTCGGCACCAGTTCGCCGATGACAATCGACACGTACGTCACAAGCACCACGACCAGCGCAGTCGCGCCAAAGCGGGCGTATTCCATGTCGATGCCGAGGCGGATCAGCCAATCGCCCAGGGGCGCGCCGAGTGCGGCCTCGCCGACGATGCCGCTCAGGATGCCGATGGTCGTGATGCCGACCTGAATCGTCGAGAGAAAGCGGGTCGGATCCCCGTTCAGGGCCAGCGCCGCCGCCGCGCCGCTGTCGCCCCGTTCGATGAGGGTCTGCAGCCGGCCACGGCGCGCCATGACGAGTGCGATCTCGGACATTGCCAGCAGCCCGTTCAGCACGATCAGTCCGAGCAGGAAAGCAATCTCGAAAGGCATGGACGGCGCTCCGCGTAGTGGTGTCCAGGACCGCGTCCGTGGCGTCGACCACTTCTCAGGCAGCAGCGCGGTCCGCTCCTGCGATCGTAGCGAACATCGCCTCCGCGCACGTCACGGGTGCGGCACGCACCGATTCGGCCACCTGGTCGCTCTACTGCTCGCGAAGAGAAACGTCCAGAGGCACGTTGAGCCACTCGGCCCGCGACCAGCGGTCGTATACCGGCTGCAACCCCAGTGAAACGACGGACAGCAGCGTGTTGGCCGGATCGACGGCGAAACGATCGAAGGCCGGAGCGAGCGTCATCGCCGACGAGTCGCATACCAGCAGCCAGTCCTGCTCGCCGCGCGCCCCGCCCTGGCTCGCTGCCAGTCGCCGGACGTACCCCAGTTGCTCGAGCGACTCGAGCAGCAGCTCCGCCTCATCCACCGGCGCGCGCACCGACCGCGCCAGCTCGCCCGTCGGCACCGCGGGCCGTCCTTCTCGTCGCGAGTCGAGGAGCACCTTGAGCAGGGCCACGGCGGAGATGAACGCGTTGCCGGCCCGCGCCTCGTCGGCGAATCGCGTCGCGCGCAGCCGCGGCAGCGTGGCCGAGATGGCCGCGCCGAACAGCAGCACGTACCACGACAGGTAGACCCAGATGAGAAACAGCGGCAGCACGGCGAAAGCGCCGTACAGGGAACGGGCCGTCCCGCGCGACACGAACACGCCGAACACGCCTTTCACGATCTCCGCGAGGATGGCGGCGATGAAGCCGCCGATCAGCGCGTCGCGCCACGCGACACGGCGGTTGGGCACGAACACGTACAGCGCCGCATAGGCAAATCCACTGACCAGCAGGGGCGCGTAGTCCAGCACGCTGCGCAGCAGCCCTGGCAACTGGCTCACCGCGTCGGAGGACAGGGACCACAGGTAGGAGCTGGCGCTCAGGCTGGCCCCGATGACGACCGGCCCCAGCGAAATGATGGCCCAGTAGATCAGTACCCGCTGGGCCAGCGGACGCCGGTCCCGGACGCGCCAGATGTCGTTCAGGACGCGGTCCACCGTGATGATCATCAACAGCGCCGTGAGGCCGAGGAAGATCAGGCCGAATGCCGTCAGCCGCGTGGCCTGCGAGGCGAACTCGTTGACGTAGCGCAGGACCGTGGTCGATATCTGACCCGGCAGCGCGCCCAGCAGGAAGCTCTCCAGTTCGCTGCGGAACTTGGCGAACATCGGGAATGCCGTGAAGAGTGCCAGTGCGACCGCGAACAGCGGCACGATCGACAGCAGTGTCGTGTAGGTCAGGCTGCCGGCGACCTCCCCCATGCGCACAGCGCTCGCGCGCCGCTTGGCGAACGACAGCACCTCGCGGGCGCGCCGGAGGCGCGGCTGGCGGTCGATGAGTGCTGAAAACGGGAGTCGCATCGGGGCGGCGGATCGTCCGGGCTCGGGCGTGCGTGCCCGTTCCTATAATGCCAGTCCTCTCTCCTCTTCTCCCGCTCGTGGACATCCTCGTCCTGTACTACTCGCGCCAGGGCGCCACGCGCCTGCTTGCCGATGCCGTGGCACATGGCATCGACGGTGTCGCCGGCGCCCAGGCGCGGCTGCGCACGGTTCCGCCGGTGAGCGCGGTCGTGACGACCGCGGAACCGCCGGTGCCGGATGCGGGTGCTCCCTACGTGGAACTGTCAGATCTCGAGCAGTGCGGGGGCCTCGCCGTCGGCTCGCCGACCCGGTTCGGCAACATGGCTGCGCCCTTGAAGCACTTCTTCGACTCGACGTCCGGGCTGTGGCTGTCCGGTGCGCTCGCGGGCAAGCCCGCCGCCGTGTTCACGTCGACCAGTTCATTGCATGGCGGCCAGGAAGCGACGCTGCTCTCGATGATGCTGCCGCTCCTGCATCACGGCATGCTGGTGCTCGGCATCCCCTACACGGAGCCCGACCTGCACGCCACGGCGAGCGGCGGCACTCCGTATGGTGCAAGCCACCTCGGGCGCAACGGGGCGCCGGTCGCGCTGACCGGCGAAGAGCGCCGTCTCGCCATCGCCCTGGGTGCGCGCCTGGCCCGCAGCGCGCTCGCGCTGGGACGGCCATGACTCCGGCGATCTCTGGCCGCCAGCGGCTGGCATGGCACGTCGCGCTCGCCGCGTGGCTGTCGCTCATCGCGCTCGCGCTGGTATGGGAGACCTGGCTCGCGCCACTGCGGCCGGGGGGTTCGTGGCTGGCACTGAAGGCCCTGCCGCTCGCGCTGGCGTTGCGCGGACTGCTGCGCGCCGATCCGTACACGATGCAATGGGCCCTGCTGCTGTCGCTGCTGTACGTGCTCGAAGGCGCGGTCAGGGTCTTCGAACCGGCTCCGGTGAAGCCGCTGGCGACGATCGAGATCGCGCTCGCGCTGCTGTTCTTCGTCGCAGCGATCGCGTATCTGCGACCACTCAAGCAGGCCGCGAAAGCGCGCCGCCCTTCGGCATGAACCTGATCGACCAACTGCAGGCCGCGGTCGGGGCGGCCCATGTGCTGATCGCGAGCGACGAGACCGCGCCCTATCTGACCGACTGGCGCCGGCGCTACACGGGCCGCGCCCGGGCCGTCGTGCGTCCGGCCACCGTGCAGGAGGTCGCGGCGGTCGTCGCGACCTGCGCCGCCTCCGGCACGCCCGTCGTCCCGCAGGGCGGCAACACGGGGCTCGTCGGCGGCGCCACCCCGGACGAGAGCGGCCGCGCGATCGTGCTGTCGCTCGGCCGCATGAACCGGACGCGCGCCATCGATCCGCTGAACAATACGATCACGGTCGAAGCGGGTTGCCCGCTGCAGCGGGTGCAGGAAGCGGCCGCCGCGGCCGGGCGCCTGTTTCCTCTGTCGCTTGCCGCCGAAGGCACCGCGACGATCGGCGGCAACCTGTCGACCAACGCCGGCGGCACCCAGGTGCTGCGCTACGGCAACGCGCGCGAACTGACGCTGGGCCTCGAAGTCGTGCTGCCCTCGGGGGAGGTGTGGAACGGCCTGCGCGGCCTGCGCAAGGACAACACCGGCTACGACCTGCGCGACCTGTTCATCGGCGCCGAAGGCACGCTCGGCGTGATCACGGCAGCCTGCATGAAGACGTTCCCGCTGCCGCGCGGCCAGGGCACGGCGCTCCTGGCAGTGCAGGCCGTCGACGATGCGCTCGAAGTGCTCGCCCTGGCGCAATCGCTCGCTGGCCCGGCCCTCACCGGATTCGAGCTCTTCTCCGACCTGTGTCTGCAGCTCGTCGAGCGGCACTTCCCGCCGCACCGCTCGCCACTGGTCGAGCGTGCTCCCTTCTACACGCTGCTCCAGGTGAGC
>JAOUJD010000275.1 GCA_029883565.1 Burkholderiaceae bacterium | reverse complement strand
CAGGCGGCAGGGCTGGCTCCGGTGCTCGATGCCGTCCTGTCCGTCGAGGAGGTCGGCGTCTTCAAGCCCGACCCGCGTGTCTATCAGCTCGCTGTCGACCGGCTTGGCGTTCCGGCGGAGGCCATCTGCTTTCAGTCGTCGAACGGCTGGGATGCCTATGCGGCGTCGGCGTTCGGGATGCGCGTCGTCTGGTGCAATCGGTACGGGCAGCGCCCGGAGCGCCTGCCGGGACGCCCGGATGCCGAAGTCCGGTCGCTCGCAGAGTTGCCTGGCTTGCTGGCCTGAGGCCGAGTTCCACCGCGGACCACGGCAGCTACTCGGACGGAAGGGCGAAGGGCCGCGCGAGCGGCCTTTCGATGTTGGTGGAGGCGGCGGGAATAGGCCATCCTCGCCAGCCTTCGCGCTCGCACGCGCGAAGGCGCTCGGCTCCGTCCAACAGCGCGCAGGCGCTGTTGGAGCCGCGGGCCTCGCCCCGCGTCCGTTCCGGCCGCGGTTTCACTTCCCGTTCCTCAAAAGCAACTGCCCTGAGCGCCCTCTCGCGAGGACGTTCGGGGCAGTTGGTGGAGGCGGCGGGAATTGAACCCGCGTCCGCGAATGATCCAGACCCAGTTCTACATGCGTAGCCGTTCTATTTGAGTCTCACTGCGCGCTTAGCCGATCGGCAGGCCGACGCGCAGCCAGTCACTGGATCTCGATGCCGCCGTCATGACTCCACCGGCATCCAGCCTCTGTAAATGGCGCTGCTGTCGGTTGCCCGACCTAGCCCAGGGGCCAGCTAGTGCAGCGTCTAACCGGTATTAAGCGGCTAGAGCAAAACGCTCGTCGTTCGCGTTTGTAGTGTTCCAGATGGATTTACGAGGTGACTGGTCCTCGGCATGCCCTGAGGTCCTTCACGACCCGCGTCGAAGCCAGGTCGCCCCCAAGAAGTCTGTTCATTGTCCCATATGGGTCACTTCAGCGCGAAATCAACCCGTGTCGGCGCGCCCTTGTCCGTGATCCCTTCGCCGGTGAGCTTCGGTTCCACCAGGAACAGGCGCTCCCGTGCGATCTTGCCGCTGACCTCGAGATGGTTGCGGACCGCCGCGGCGCGGGCAGTCGCCAGGGCGCGCAGATCATCCGGGGTCGCGGCGAGGGTCTTGCGGATGAGTTGCTCCATCTCGGCGGTCGGAATCGTCTTGGCGATGCCGATGAAATTGCGCGGCTTGTCCGGGATCTTCTCGTCCGAATAGACCGCCGCGATCAGGGCCGGGCGCTCCTGGTCAGCGATCGTCACCGAGGCCGGATCGATCGACGCCCCGCCGCCCCGGGTCAGTTGCCGCACCTTGGCCGCGCGCAGCTTGGCGTCGAACTTTGCTTGCAGGACTCCTTCCGCATCCGCCTTCGGTTCGACGCGGCCGATGATGTCGAGCTTCAGGCCCGGTCGGTCGGCGAGCGCCTTGGCGAGCGCGTCCAGCTTCTTCGCCTGCGCCGCTGTCAGCACCGACGTGCCCGGCGCGAACTCGACATAGCCGAGTTCCTCGCCGCCGCCAACCGCCGAAGCGAGCAGCGCGAAAGGCGCGGTGACGACCTTGGACAGCAGGTTCACGATGACCTGCACGATCAGGCCACCGACCGAGAACTTGGGATCGTCGAGCGACCCGGAGATCGGCAGGTTGATGTCGATTTCCCCGCGCGGGTTCTTCAGCAGCGACACGGCGAGCAGGACGGGAAGCTTGGTGGCGGTCGGGCTCTCGACCCTTTCGCCGAATGTCAGCTGGTCGACGAAGAGGTGGTTCGACGCCTCCAGTTTCTGCGCTTCCACCTTGTATTTCACATCCATCGACAGCTTGCCCTTGACGATCGGATACCCTGCGTACTTCACCGAGTACGGCGTCATCCTGGGCAGGTCGACTCCCTTGGTGCGGCCCTCGATGTCGAGGAACAGGGCGGGCGCCAGCGGGTTCAGCCTGCCTTCGATTTCGAGCGGCGCGTCGTCGTCGATCCTGCCGGCGAGCGACATCGTCGCCGGCTCGGAACTGTCCGATGCGAGCGCGGTGATGGTTCCGCTCAGCCCGGTCATGTTCGCCGTGTAGTTCGGCTTGATGAAGTTGTCGGTGAAGTTGACGTTGCCCCGGACCAGTTCGACGGCGCCGATCCGGATCGTCGGGTGCGGTGCTTCGCCCGGGCCTGCCGCGGCGGTCGCGGGCGGCGCAACGGCGGTCTTCGTGTCGGCTGCGGGCGGCTTGGCTCGCGCATCCGGCGATCCCGTGCCGTCGGCTGCCTGTTCGCGCCGGACCAGGTCGGCGAGATTCAGCCGGCCCTTGTCGCTGACGATGATGCGCGCGTAGAAGTCGCTCAAGGACACCTTCTCGAGTGCGACGAGGGGAGGCCCTTCGCCGGCTTTCGCGTCGATGCCCTGCACGTCGAGAACCTGCCACTTCAGCAGGTCGCCCTCGCCACTGGCGTCGAGGACGTGCAGGTTCGAGACGCGCGCGGTGCCGCTGTAGGCGACGCGCACGGAACTCTCGTCCGCGCGCTTCGCGATGGTCGCGGTGCCCTGTCCGGACAGTTCAGCCTTCGCGAGCACGGCATTCAGGTGACCGGCCACGTAAGGACGCACCGCGGCGACGTCGAGGTTGCGGGCGTCGATGCGCACGGTCACTGCCGGACTGTCCCAGCGCGCGGTGCCGTTCGCGGCAAGGGCGCCGTCGCCGAACCGGGTGCGCAGCGAGAATTCGGCGCGCTCCGATCCGTCAGCCGCGAGGTTCTTCGCGGTCACGCTCAGCGCCGTGGCGCGCAGCTTCACGGCCGGTTCGACCGACGCGTCCTCCAGCGACACGTCGCCGCGTGCAATCTCCGCTTCCTTGACCAGGACCTTCCATTGCGGTGCGGTGGTTGACTGTGCAGCCGCGTCCCCGGCGGCGGTCGGCGCCTTCGCCGCCTGCATCCAGTTGATCGAGCCGTCCGCCAGCCGGCGGACGACAGCGCGCGGCCGGTCGATCGAGAGCTTGTCGATCGTCATGGTGCGTCCGGTGAGATCGAGCACTCCGCCGCTCACCTGCAAGGCGGCGATGTCGAGCGCGGCATCGCTGCGCGCGGGCCCGCGCACCCTGATGTCCTTGCCCGCGACGGCAACGTCGCGCAGCGCGAGTTGCAGTCCGGCTTCGGTGCGGGAGAGTTCCAGCGTTCCATCGACGTCGCTGCGGCCATCGATCGTGCCATTGATGACCTGTGCGAGATACCGGCCCGCCACCGCCAGTCGCACGCCGCGCCCGGCGTAGGCCAGGCGCCCGGCGAGGGGCGAAAGGCCGAGATCCCCGTCCAGCGAGATCGAACCGTTGTCCTTGACGTCGGCCGCGAGCTTGATCAGTCCGCGGGCCGCTCCCACCGTCGTCAGATTGCTCGCCTCCGCCTTCAGGTTGACGACTTCCTGCTCGAAGCCGCCCACCAGATCGTCGGTCAATTTCACCCGCCCGCCGTTGATCGTGGCGCGCTTGAGCGTGAAGGCAAACGGCTTCGTCTCCGCGGCGGCGACGGGAGCGGGCTCGCGCGCGGCCGGCGCATCGCCCGGGCTCGCGAGCTGTTGCTGTGCGAAGCGTATCCAGTTGACCGTTCCCTGCCGGTCGCGCACGACCGAGACGTCAGGCGCATCGACCGCGACATCGGCCAGCACCAGCCGGCGTTCCAGCGGCTCGAATTCCTCGATCGCGATCGCAACCTTCTTCCACGCCAGCAGTCG
>JAOUJD010000274.1 GCA_029883565.1 Burkholderiaceae bacterium | reverse complement strand
CGCTGTCGCACACGTCGATCACGATCGGGCGGCACCCATGCTCGGAGCCAAGGATGCGCAGCGCCTCGCCCATCACCGGCGCGAACTCGCGGTCGGTGATCACGACCGCTGCCTCGCAGTGGTTCATCTGCCAGGCCAGCAGCGGCGCATCGAGCCGGGTGTTCAGCGTGTTGATGACGGCGTTGAGCGCGGGGATCGCGTAGTGCGCCTCGACCATCTCCGGCGTGTTGGCCAGCATGGTCGTCACCGTCGTGCCGCGCGCCACGCCGAGCGCCTTGAGCGCGGCGGCCAGGCGCGCCGAACGGTCGCGCAGCGTGCGCCAGTCGTAGCGGCGCGCGCCGTGAATCACGGCCGGCAGGTCGCCGAACACCTCGGCGCTGCGCTCGACAAAGCTCACCGGGCTGAGGGCGACGAAGTTGGCGGGAGTCTTGTCGAGGTGCTGGTCGTAGATCGTGCTCATGTCAGTCTCCGGCGGCCGCGAGCGCCTGGTCAATGTCCCAGAGGATGTCGTCGATGTGCTCCAGCCCGACCGACATGCGGATCATGTCGGGCAGGACGCCGGCGGCACGCTGCTGCGCCTCGTCGAGCTGGCGGTGCGTGGTCGAGGCCGGGTGGATGATGAGGGTGCGGGTATCGCCGATGTTGGCGAGGTGGCTCATGAACTGCGCCGACTCGATGAACTTCACGCCGGCGGCCAGCCCCCCTTTCACGCCGAAGGCCAGCAGCCCCGACGCGCCGCGCATCTGGCGCTGCACCAGCGCATGCTGCGGGTGCTCGGGCAGGCCCGGGTAGTTCACCCAGCTCACCTTCGGGTGCGAGCGCAGGTGCTCGGCCACGCGCAGGGCGTTGGCGCAATGCCGCTCCATGCGCAGCGGCAGGGTCTCGATGCCCTGCAGGATCTGCCAGGCGCTGGTCGCTGCCAGCGCGGCGCCGTACACGCGCAGCGTCTCCATGCGCGCGCGCATCGTGAAGCCGAAGTCGCCGAAGGTCTCGTAGAACTTCACGCCGTGGTAGCCCGGCGAGGGCTCGGTCATGCCCGGGAACTTGCCGTTGTCCCAGGGAAACTTTCCGCTCTCGACGATCACCCCGGCCAGCGTGGTGCCGTGGCCGCCGAGGTACTTGGTGGCCGAGTGCACCACGATGTCGGCGCCGTGGCGGATCGGCTGGCACAGGAACGGCGACGGCACCGTGTTGTCGATGACCAGCGGCAGGCCGTGCGCGTGGGCGACCTCGGCCACCGCCGCGATGTCGAGCACCGCCAGGCTCGGGTTGCCCAGGCTCTCGGCGAAGATGGCGCGGGTGTTCGGCCGGATGGCGGCCGCGAAGGCCGACGGGTCGGTGGCGTCGACGAAGCTCGTCTCGACGCCGAACTTCTTCAGGTTGACTGCCAGCATGGTCACCGTGCCGCCGTACAGCGCACCGGCCGCCACCACGTGGTCGCCCTGCTGCAGCAGCGTCATCAGCGCCATCGCCTCGGCCGCCATGCCGCTGGCCGAGGCCACGGCGGCGCGCCCGCCCTCCAGGGCCGCGACGCGTTCCTCGAGCGCCGCCACCGTCGGATTCGACAGCCGTGAGTAGACGTTGCCGAAGGTCTGCAGGTTGAACAGCGATGCGGCGTGGTCGGCGCTGTCGAAGACGAAGCTGGTGGTCTGGTAGATCGGAAGCGCGCGCGCGCCCGTGGCGGCATCGGGTATCTGGCCGGCGTGGATCGCCAGGGTCTCGGCGCGGAACTCGTGGTCTGGCATGGCGTTCCTCAGACGGGGCGGCGCGCCGAGATCACGCGCGTGTTGACCCCCGCCCAGTTCAGCCCGCCGAACAGGCGCGCATGCTCGATCTTCACGCAGTGGTCCATCACCGAGTCGAGGCCGGCGTCGCGGGCGATGCGGTCGGCCTCGAGATTGCGCACGCCGAGCTGCTGCCACAGGCACTTCGCGCCGATGGCCACCGCCGCGCGTGCGATCGGCGGCAGATCGCCGGGCTTGCGAAACACGTCGACCATGTCGACCGGGAACGGGATCGCCTCGAGCGACGGATAGCAGGTCTCGCCCAGCACCTCTGCATAGCGAGGGTTGACGGGCACGATGCGGTAGCCGTGCTCCTGCATGTACTTGGCGGCGAAGTAGCTGGGCCGGTGCCACTCGGCGGACAGGCCGACCACCGCGATGGTGCGGCAGCTCTTGAGAATGCGGCGCAGCTCGGTGATGGTGTCGGCCATGACTGGGACGATAACCGAATGACGCCGATCGTGAAGATTGCCCGCGGCACCGTGGACCGCCCCCAGCCCCCCGCACATGCCGTCAATCCTCCGCGAACGCCGTCAGGCCCGCGTCGACCGCCAGGACCTGGTCCGCTTCCGACCCGAAACCCTCTTCTCCCCGAAATCGGTCCGCCTATAGTTGGCCGATTTCGGGGAGATCGGCATGTCATTGGTTCTCAGTCGGGTGGATGGGTTCGTCGGGACAGTGACCCTCAATCATCCGGAGAAGCGCAACGCGCTGAGCGAGCATCTGGTCGAGGGGGTCATTGCGGCGTTCGAGGACTTCAAGGCCCGCAACGTACGCGTCGTCATCCTGCGCGCGCTGCCCGGTTCCAGGGTGTGGTCGGCCGGGCACAACGTCGACGAGTTGCCGGAAGCGCGGCGCGACCCTCTTGGCTGGGACGACCCGCTGCGCAACCTGATTCGCCAGATCGAGAATTTTCCGGGGCCGGTCATCGCGATGATCGAAGGCACCGTCTGGGGCGGGGCCAGCGAAACCGCCTTCGCCTGCGACCTGATCGTCGCCGTGCCGGAGACCACGTTCGCGGTGACCCCGGCGAAGCTCGGCGTGCCCTACAACGTGAGCGGCATGATGACGTTCCTCAATGCGGCGAGCATACGAATCGTCAAGGAGCTTGCCTTCACCGCCATGCCATTGAGTGCCGAGCGCGCGGAGCGGCTCGGCATCATCAATCATGTCGTGGCCGTCGACGAGCTGGAACCGTTCACCTACGGCCTCGCCGAACGCATCGCGGCGCTGGCGCCGCTTTCCATCGCCGTGATGAAGGAACAGCTGCGCATTCTCGCGGGGGCCCGCCCCATGTCGCCGCAGGGGTTCGAACGCGTCCAGGGCCTGCGCCGGGTCGTCTACGACAGCGAGGATTACCAGGAGGGCATCCGCGCCTTCAAGGAGAAGCGTGAACCGAAATTCAAAGGCAAGTGAGCGGTACGCCGGCGCGCACCAGGCTCCGGACCCCTCTTACTCGTGCCTGACAATGTCGACCGAGATTTCCACTGCCGGAACCGTGCCCCGGTTCTCGAGCCAGTGCGTGGTGTTCCTGTCCTCGGGCCAGCCGACTCCCGGCCCGTAGTCCGTGGCGACTCCGTTCCGGTGGTCGGTGATCGTTCCCTGCAGGATGTAGACGGTGCCTGGCCTGTCGATGTGGTTGTGAACCGGGCCGAAGACGCCTCCCGGCTCGATGGTCACCATGCGCATCCGCAGCTGGCGCCCGGCCATGCCCTCGATCTCGGGGCCGAGGTCGACCGTTGCCAGCAACTTCACCGTGACGCCTTTTGTTTCAGGTGCCGCCCGTTCGCTGCTCATCGCGCTCGCCTTCCGCAGCCCTGGGGCCCGGCGTGATTCATGGACGTGGTTTGACCGGGAACCGGGTTGCGCGTTCGCAGTGAACGGGTCCCGGGCGCGGCCGAGACACGCCGTCCAGGGCGTCAGCTGGCGCGCACC
>JAOUJD010000047.1 GCA_029883565.1 Burkholderiaceae bacterium | reverse complement strand
CCTTCGAGCCCGTGGCCGATGGCTTCGTGCAGCAGGATGCCGGGCCAGCCGGGCCCGAGCACGACCGGCATGATGCCGGCGGGCGCGGGGCGCGCGACAAGGTTCAGCAGCGCCTGGTCCACCGCCCTGGCCGCGTAGTCCGCCAGCAGTTCGTCGTCGAAGTATCCGAGGTCGAAGCGTCCGCCACCCCCCGCGAATCCCTGCTCGCGTCGCCCGCCGTCCTCCACGATCACGTTGACCGACAGGCGCACCAGCGGACGCACGTCGGCGGCGAGCACGCCGTCGCTGCGGGCCACCAGCACGACGTCGTATTCCGCGCCGAGATTGGCCATGACCTGCCTGACGCGCGGGTCGCGTGCGCGGGCCAGTTGCTCGATCTTCTCCAGCAGGCGGATCTTCTCGGCGGCATCGAGCGATGCCACCGGGTCGTGCGCTCCGTACAGCGCCGGTTGCGCGCGCAGCGCGATCCTGGGCGCGACCTTGACCTTGCCGGCGCCGTGGCGCGCGATCGAACGCGCCGACACGGCGGCTTCGTTCAGCGAGTCGAGCGAAATGTCATCCGAATACGCGAAGGCGGTCTTGTCGCCGACGACGGCGCGCACGCCGACGCCCTGCTCGATGTCGAAGCTGCCGCTCTTGACGATGCCTTCCTCGAGCGAATACGACTCCGAGCGGGTGTACTGGAAGTACAGGTCGGCATAGTCGGCGCGATGCTCGAAGATCGAGGCCAGCGTCCTCTGCAGCCTGGATTCGTCCAGCCCGTACGGGTCGAGCAGCTGCTTCTTCGCGACGGCCAGGCGGTCGAGGGCGGGATCGGACGGCTTCATTCGGTCTTTCGGCAGGGTTTGGCGCAGGCGGGGCGTTCAGGACGGCATTGTACGGACCGCATCGTCAGCAAAGGATCCGGTGTTCCAGAGCCGGCAGCGACGCGCGGCATGACGCGATCAGCTGCGGGTCGATGTCGCCGAACACAACCCCGGCGCCTTCAGGGCGATCGGCAAGCACGGCGCCCCACGGATCGATCAGCATCGAGTGACCGTACGTGGCGCGACCGTTCTCGTGCCGGCCTCCCTGCGCCGGCGCGAGCACGTAAGCCAGGTTCTCCACCGCGCGCGCCCGGAGCAGCACTTCCCAGTGGGCCTTGCCGGTGGTGGCCGTGAATGCTGCGGGAACGAGGATCAGGTCGGGGCGCGGCATGGCCCGATACAGCTCCGGAAAGCGCAAGTCATAGCAGACCGACAAGCCGACCGTGAGACGCGGCCCGCCGTCCGGAGCGAAGAGGAAGGTCGATACCTGGCTGCCGGGCGCGATGGTCTGCGCTTCGTCGTACGTCTCCTCGCCCTTCGTGAAGCGGAACAAGTGGATCTTGTCGTAGCGCGCGACCCGCTGGCCCGCCGGGTCGTATACGAGCACCGAGTTCATGACCCGCTGTTCCTCGGCCGCGGCGAGCGGCAGAGTGCCGCCGACCAGCCAGATGCGGTGCCTGCTCGCCTGCGCGGCGAGGAAATCCTGGATCGGACCGCGACCGTCGGCCTCGCGCGCGGCCACCTTGTCGGTGTCGCTCCGCCCCATCAGGCAGAAGTACTCGGGCAGCGCCACGAGCTGGGCGCCCGCGGCCACGGCTTCAGCGATCAGGGCTGCGGCATCACGGAGGTTGTCGTCTATGCGAGTGGTAGAGACCATCTGCACGGCGGCAACGCGGGCGGTCGGCGTCATTTGGTGGCTTCCGTGGTGGGTGTGATTCTGGCTCTTCGCTCGATCTTCGGGTCGGTCCATGTTCCCGACACGTCATATTGCAGGGCGAACGCCTTCGACAGCGGATCGCGCAGCACCAGCTGGGCGAGAAAGGTGCCCAGTCCGAGGATGGGATTGGCGACGCCCAGCGCAAGGGCCGCGGTACTTGCGTCGATCTCCGGCAGGACGACGAGCGACAGCTTCTGCGTTTCGTTGCGCAGGTCCACCGCGCCCGACATCAACACGGCAGCGCTCGCCCCGTTCATCCGGAAATTGTCCGTCTTCAGGACGCCATGCTCCACCACGGCGTCGGCGCGGATCGAATTGAAGGCGAACCCTTCGACGAACTGGCGCCCGCCGTCCGCCTGCAGCGTGCGGCCCAGCGACTGCAGCGACAGCAGGGCCAGCAGGCGCGCCGCGTTCCCGGCATCGACCTTAAGGAAGCGGCCGTTGTCCACTGCCAGCGTTACCTGTCCCGTGAGCGAGGGGTAGTCGATCTGGAGCGGCGAGCCGGACCAGGCCACCTCGCCTTGAAGCCGGCCCGTTCCCTTCGACAGCGCGTCCGGGAAACCGAGACGCCCGAGGGTGCCCCCCGCGTCGATGGCGTCGAGCTCGAACTTCAGCCGCGTTCGGCGGTCGGCCGAGCCCGGCGTCGGTCCCCATTCCCCGGTTGCCGCGAGCTTCATGTCCGGGTTGGTGATGTCGAAGCGCCTCACCCGCCATGCGGCGCCCGTACCCGTGCCGACGTTCTGCGCGTCGAGTTCGAGCCGGCCGAGCTTCATGTCGGAAAGCTCGAACTGGTCGACGACGACGTCGAGGGAGGGAATCTGCTTCGGCGGAGTGTGCAGCGCCTCCACCACGTCGCGTTCCCTGTTCGACGGAACCGTCAGCCGCGAGAACCGCGCCTTCACCTGGCCGATCGCCTGCGGATCGGCGCTCGGCAGCCATGTGATGTAGCCGGTCGCCGCGTCCGAGACGACGTTGACGGCGTACCCGCCTTCCGGCAGGCGCGTCGCGCCGAGCGTCAGGTTGTAGGAACGGAGCCCATAGACATGGAGTTCCTGCGTTCGCAGGGCGATGAAGTCGATGCGCGTGTCGTCTGCAGCGGCCGGACGTCCCGGCTTGTCCGCGGCGGGCTCCGGGCTCAGCAGGTTGGACCAGGCCTCGACATCGACCCGTGGCATCGTTGCGATCATCAGCAGGCCCTGCTCCGGCAGGTTGGGCGGTTCGTACAGCGCGATGACGCCGCGTGTCAGCCGCAGCGCGCCCTTGTCCGGTCGCCGTTCGATGCGTATGCCGACCGCGCGCCCGACCTGGACCAGCAGGTCGTCACCGGCAGCCGTGGCGGTGCGCTCGATGCGGATCGGCAGGGTTTCCTGGGCGCTCTTGCGCAACGGCGCGACGCCGTCGATCGCGAGACCTGCGAGATCGCTGTCGATGCGCAGTTCGGTACCGTTCTTGATCGCGACCGTTGCCTGGTAGCGCGCGCTGCCCTGCGAGCGTTCGAGAAGCCGCTGCACCGCCGCGATCGGAGCCGCCGGCCGGAGCCCGGCCGGCGTGGCGGTTCCAGCCGCGCTGAACACCAGCGTGCCATCCGCACGGGTGGACGCGTCGAGCCGCGCCTGGCCGCCGAGAAGGCCGGCGGATAGATTGTTGATGCTCAAGCCGCGCTCGTTGAAATTCAGCGTGCCGGTGGCGCGCGTGAAGGGCGGAATCCCGCCCAGCGTGATCGCATTGCCCTGCAGGGCCAATGCGCCAATGACCTTGGTGTTCTCCGCGTGCTGCAGCGGGATCTGCAGGGTCAGGTCGAGCCTGGCCGGGCCCTGCGTCTCGGCGCCGTCCGTGACGCCGCCGATCCAGCGCTTCACCGGACTTTCGTTCACGTAACGCACCATATCGGCGAGCTGTCCGCTCGCCCGGCCACGCACCTGCAGCGTCGCGCCGCGCCCGAGGTGCTCGATGTGTGCCGTGGCCTGCTCGATGAGTGCGCCATACGCTCGGCCGCGCTGTGCGGTGATGGTCATCGAGGCCCGCTCGAACAGGAGGTCCGCGTCGATGTTCGACAGCACGGGCCAGATCGCCCCGGGTGGCGCGGCGTTCCCGGACGCGTCGGCGGGCCCGGGCGCCACGTCGAGCGTGGCGCTGGTGACGCGGCCGGCAATCCTGAATTCGCCGACGGCCGGATCGACGAACGGAAATCGTGCAAGGTCGCCCTTCACCCGGAACGTGCCGTCGGCCAGGCGACCGCCGACCAGCGCGCGCTCGAGCCAGCGGCGGGTCGTCGCGCCGGCGACGAGCGGGATGTAGCGGAACGCCCCGTTCGCATTGGCCCGGGTGATGCGGCCCGTCAAGTCGATCTCGCCCGGGCCCGCCGCCGCGGTCCGGTACGTCCCGCCTGCCGTTACCTCGGCGTCTTCGTTGGCGGCGCGGATTCCATCCGCCCTCACTTCGAGGGTCGTGCCCTGCTTCCAGTGGATCGTACCGACGAGCTGCTTCAGCGCCAGGCGCGGTTCCTCAAAGACGCCCGGGAACACAAGCACCGCGTCGCTGGATGCCAGCTCGAGCGATCCGGAGCCCTTTTCCAGGCGGATCGATCCGCTCAGGTTTTCGAAGCCGGGCAGTCCGGCGTGGACCGTGTCTTCGGTCGGAGGCCGCGGTTGCGCCGCGCTGGAGAGGCCGCTGAACCTGGACTTCAGCGCGAGGTCCGCGAGTCCCGGCGAGTCACCGCTCCAGCTGAGCGACAGGTTCGACAGGGTGCCGCGAATGCCGTGGCGCGCCACGGTGTCGCGCAGCTCGCGCGGCAGTGGCACGTGGGTCACGACCGCCGCGAGGCTTTCGAGGTCGATATGCGTCGCGTCGATCTCGATCGTCTGCGGCTCGCCGGCGGTGGCGCGCGCTTGGCGCAGCTTCAGGTCGAGCGGGTCGAAGGTCTGGCCATCGGCGGTGCGGAAGGTCATGCTGACCAGGGCCAGCTCCTGCCCCCCGCGGCCGGCGGGCCACAGTTCGCCCCACTGGCGCTGAGTGAGGCGGCCCTGCAGAGACGCCAGGCGCAGGGGTTCGAGGTCGGACCCGAGCCGGGCCGTCACGTCCTGCAGCGCGACGTCGGCGGTCGAGCGCGCGATCTGCCCGGCGTCGAATCCGACCCATGCACGCAGCGCCCCATGCGCATGCTCGGTCTGCATCGGCAGGTCAATGAAGCGCGACAGCAGGGCGAGATCGACGAAGTCGAGCTGCGCGAACACGCTGGCTTTCCATCTGCGCATGTCGGACGGGCGCGCGAAGGCTCCGGTGCTGAAGCGGCCGCGGACATCCAGCTTTCCGGCCACGGCCGCCGTGGGCAGTGCCTGCAGCCCGAAGGAATGCGAGCCGAGCGACTGCTGCAGGACGAGGTTCAGCTCGTACAGGCCGAGTTCGCGCGGTTCTGCACCGCGCTCGTCGCGATACACGACGCGCGCATCGCGCACGGCGATTCGACCCTGCGCCAGCAGCCAGTCCAGCGCGCGCGATTCTTCCGAATCCGCATTTCCCGGCTGCAGCACGAAGCCGGCCACGGCGATGTCTCCGCCGGCCAGTCGCACGATCGACACCTCGGGCGACAGGATACGCAGCGCGGCGAAGCGCGGCTCCAGATGGAGCAGGCTGAGCCAGGACACGGTGGCGTCGACCCGCGGCAGCGCCAGAGCCGGGCCGCCGCGCGGTCCGGTGATCTGTACATCGTTCAGCGCGAGATGCGGATTGAAGGCACGCCAGCCGGCCTCGATGCGCCCGATCGTCACGCGGCCCTGCAGCGCGCGGCCTGCCATCCCTTCGATCTGCGGCCGCCACGTGTCGATGCGCGGCAGGATCGCATAGCGCGTGACGATCAGCAGTGTCCCGAACGCGAAATAGGCGGCCACCAGCGACCACAACACGACGCGCAGCGTGGTGCGCACCAGCCGCAGTGCGCCCATGCCGAAGCGGCGCGCGATGCTCTGTTCGGCGACGGCGATGCCATGCTCCGCGGCAGCGATGCCGTGCTCGAGCGTCTCCTCGACGGCGTGCTCGATCCGGTGCGCGGTCGCGCCGAGCTCGGCGGCCAGGGTATGTCGGCTTCCGCGGCTGTCGCCGGGTGGCGACGGCGGGGCCGGAGTCGGCTGGTCGGACACGGCGCTAAGGGGAGGGTGAGGACAGTAGCAAGAGGAACTGCGCGGGCGCTCCGTAGAATGCGGATACCGATCCGGTCGCCGCTCCGGTCTGGCCCCGGGCCTTCCGGTCGGACCGAGGGTCGGCGGGGCTACTGGACTCTATCACAGCGACCCTCGACTTCGACCGCGAATACGAGTGAACGAGACCATCTTCCTGACCGGGCATGAGTGGCGTGGCGCGCGGGCCCGCGCGAGCGATCTGCCCTCCCTGTCGCACTTCGTCGAACGCGCGCTGCAGAGCGACGCCGGCGACGATCCGCTGGCGCGCGCGGCATTGCTCGACGAGTGGGTACGGTCCGGGTGGTCTGCTTCGCGCATGGAAGGCGAACTAGGGAAGCACGATGCGGCGCCGGACGCCGCGGAACGATTTGCCGCCGACGTGCGACGGCTGCGACGCCGCGTGATCGCGTCGCTGGTCGTGCGCGACGCGACCGGTGCGTGCGGGCTGCCGGAAGTCGTGTCGACGACGACCGCGCTGGCCGAGCTGGCGGTCCAGCGCGCGGTCGCCGTGCATGCCCGCGACCTGGCACAGGTCCACGGGGTTCCGACAGGCGCCGACGGAGTGCCGCAGGACCTGCTCGTCGTCGGCATGGGCAAGCTCGGCGGCGGCGAACTCAACGTGTCGTCGGACATCGACCTGATCTTTGTCTACGACGAGGACGGCGAAACGCGCGCTCCGCCGGGCGCGGGCGACGTGCGGACGCTCAGCAATCACGAGTTCTTCATACGCCTCGGGCGGCGCGTGATTCCGGCGCTGTCGGACGTCACTGCCGACGGGTACGTCTTCCGGGTCGACATGCGGCTGCGACCGAACGGTGACGCTGGTCCGCTCGCCGTGTCCAGCGCGATGCTCGAGGAATACCTGATGGTGCAGGGGCGCGAGTGGGAGCGCTTCGCCTGGCTGAAGGCGCGGGTCGTGTCCGCGCCGGTGTTCGCGACCGCCGGCCAGTTCGAACGGCAGGCGCAGTCGATGGCGTCTGTCGTGCAGCCTTTCGTGTTTCGCAAGTACCTCGACTTCGGCGCGATCAGCGCGCTGCGCGAACTGCATGCGCTGATCCGGGCCGAGAGTTCGCGGCGCAACGCAGGGCGCGAGGACCGGTCCGACAACGTCAAGCTCAGTCGCGGCGGGATCCGCGAGATCGAGTTCATCGCGCAGACGTTCCAGATCATCCGCGGGGGGCGCGATCCGTCACTGCGTTCACGTTCGACCCTGGAGACCCTGGGCACGCTCGGGCAGCAGGGGGTGCTGTCGGTGGCGACCTGCGAGCGACTCGCGTCGGCCTACGTCTTCCTCCGCAATCTCGAACACGCGCTGCAGTACGTCGACGACGCCCAGACCCATGTGCTACCGATGGACGCGCAGGCGCGCATCCGGGTCGGGCGCCTGGTCGGCGCGGCGAGCGTCGACCCGCTGCTGGCGGAGTACCGGGCCGTGCAGGAGTTCGTCGCCGGCGTCTTCGACACGGTCTTTGCCGAGCCCGTCGAGGCCACGCGCCTCGCCCCGATGCCAGCGTCGTGGAATGCGCCGGGTGACGCCGACGAAGGCGCCCTGGTCGAACACCTGCAGGAGCAGGGCTTTCGCGATCCAGCGGGCACTGCCCAGCGCCTGCGTGGGCTGCTCGGCGGACGTCGCGTGCAGGCGTCGAGCGCGGCTGCGCGGGCGGGCATCGAGCGGCTCCTGCAGCGCGCGCTGGTCGCGGCGATCGAGGTGTCGCACGGGACCGGCGCCGCGCACGACATCGGGCCTGACGAGCACTTCGCGCGCTTCGCGCAGCTGGCCGAGGTGATCGCCGGGCGCAACACGTACGTGACGCTGCTCAATCAGTTCCCGCACGCGTTCGACCGCGTGATGCGCATGCTCGCCGCCAGCCGTTGGGCCACCGACTATCTCGCGCTGCATCCGATCCTGCTCGATGAACTGCTGGACGAGCGCCTGCACGAGCGCGAGCCCGACTGGACGTCGTGGTCCGAGTCGGTGCAGCACCAGCTGGACGAGGCTGAAGGCGACCAGGAGCGGCAGATGAACCTGCTGCGCGACGTCCATCATGCGCAGGTGTTCAGGCTGCTGGTCGCGGACCTCGACGGCCGGCTGACGGTGGAGCGCCTGGCCGATCACCTGTCTGCGCTGGCCGATCGCACGCTCGACATGACGCTCGACCGGGTCTGGCGGACGATCGCGAAGCGGCACCGCGAGGAGCCGCGTTTCGCCATCGTCGGCTACGGCAAGCTGGGCGGCAAGGAGCTCGGCTACGTCTCCGACCTCGACCTGATCTTCCTGTTCGACGACGATCATCCCGAGGCGCCGGACGTGTATTCCATCCTGGCGCGGCGGCTGGTCACCTGGCTGACGACCCAGACCTCGTCGGGCAACCTGTTCGACATCGACCTGCGCTTGCGCCCGAATGGCAACGCCGGTCTGATGGTGTCCTCGTTCGACGCGTTCTCGCGCTATCAGCGCAACGAGGACGGAATGGGGGCGTGGGTGTGGGAGCACCAGGCGCTGACGCGCGCGCGCTGCTGCGCCGGCGACAAGGAACTCTGCCGTCGCTTCGAGGAGGAGCGGAACCATGTCCTGACCCGGGTGCGCGACCTGGCGCACCTGAAGACCGAGGTGCTGGCGATGCGCACGAGGATGCTCGACGGCCATCCGAACCCGAGCGCGTCGTTCGACCTGAAGCATGACCGTGGCGGCATGGTCGACATCGAGTTCATCGTCCAGTACCTCGTGCTCGCGCACGCGCACCGGCACGCCGACCTCGTGCGCAACCTCGGCAACATCGCGCTGCTGCAGATGGCGGGCGGCCTGGGCCTGATCGCCCCCGCGCTCGCGCGCGAGGTGGCGGACGCCTACCGCACCTTCCGCCGGCTGCAGCACCGCCTGCGGCTCAACGGCGCGGAGCGCGCCCGGGTCGATCCGGCCGAGGTCGAAGCCGAAGTCGAGGCGGTGCGCCGGCTGTGGAAGGCGGTGTTCGGAGTCGAATGACGGCGCCCGATCGGCCTCCGTCACCCGGCGAAATGCCGCAGGCCCGCGAAGACAAGCATGCCGACCGCCATCGCGGCCATCATGCTGCGGGTGCCGAGCATGACGCCGCCAGCGGCGAGGCCCGCCATCAGCTTGGGGTTTGCGAGCGACAGGGCCAGGGTCCCGTTGCTGACGACGAGTTCCGGCGCGATCAATGCGACGAGCGCGCAAGCCGGTGCGTACCGCAGCCCGTGCTGCACGCGCTCGGGCAAGGCGAAACGTTCGCCGAGGACGAGGAAGGCCGAGCGCGTGGCCACCGTGACGAGCGTCAGTCCGGCGATGACGATCCAGACGCTCAGGTCGCTCATGTGTTTCCTGCCGCGCGCTGCAGCGCAATTTCAGCGCCCATGGCCGCTGCGATTCCGACGACGACCGCGAGCACCAGGCCGAGCTTCAGCGGAAGGCCCGCGGCGAGCACGGCGACGACGCCCGCGGTGACGGCGCCGATCAGCGCCGGGCGGGAGAAGATCATCGGCATCATGAGTGCTATCAGGCCGAGGATCGCGACGAACTCGAGTCCCCACTCGGCGGGCACCTGGGCGGCCAGGAAGATTCCGATGACGGAAGTCGACTGCCAGGCAAGCCAGCTGCTGGCGGCCATGCCGAGGAAGAACCACACCTGCTCGCTCGAGCCGCGTTCGTGCGCCGGACGATCGGCGTAGCGCGAGAGGAAGACCGCGAAGCCCATGTCGGTGCTGAGGTAGCCGAGGAGCAGCCTGCGGCCGGCCGAGAAGCGCCGGAAGTACGGCTGCAGCGCCGCCGAGAAGATCACGAAGCGCAGGTTGACCACGGTCGCGGTCAGGAGGACGACCCACACCGGCGCGGCGGCGGCGAGCAGCGGCAGCGCCGCCAGCTGCGCCGACCCGGCGAACACCAGCAGCGTCATGGCCAGCGCCTGCCCGGTGGTCAGTCCCACCTTCACCATCGCCACGCCGGTGACCAGTCCCCACATGCCCGTGGCGGCCGCCGCCGGGGCGATGGCTTGCATGCCGCGCAGGAAGTCGCGCCGCCGTTGCGAGGCGACCGCGGCATCCGGTCCGAACAGCCACTTCTGCATCAGGCGGACTTCAACGGTGTCGCTGCCGGACGCATCATCAGGTAGACGATTCCGCCGGCGGCCAGAAGCAGCGCGGGCAGGGCGTACAGGTTGAGGTCGGTCCAGCCGCTGGTCGAGACGAGGGCGCCGGACGCCGCGGACGATGTGATCATCGTGAGGAAGATGGTGAGGTCGTTGACGCCCTGGACCTTGGCCTTTTCGGAGGTCGCGTACGTCGTCGTCAGCAGCGAGGTGGCGCCGACGAACATGAAGTTCCAGCCCACGCCCAGCGCGAAGAGCGCGAACCAGAAGTGCCAGTAGGTGAGGCCGGCGTGGGCGATGCCGACCGTGGCCAGCATCAGCCCGCAGCCCGCCAGCATCATCTGCAGCGTGCCGAACCGGCGCACCAGATGACCGGAGAAGAAGCCGGGGGCGAACATGCCGACGACGTGCCACTTGATGACGTCGGCCGCTTCCGGATAGCCGAATCCGCAGACCTTCATCGCAAGCGGGGTCGCGGTCATCAGCAGGTTCATGCCCCCGTAGCTGATGGCCCCCACCATCACGGCGAGGATGAACGTGGGCTGCCGCGCAATGGTGCCGAGCGGGCGCGCCGCGACGGCGGAAGCGCTGACCGGTGGACGCGGGATGACGAGGCGGCTGGCAATGCCGCCGGCAAGCAGCGCCACGACGGCGAGCGTCATGTAGCTCGCCGCAAATGTCACCGGCAGCAGTCCCGAGGTGAGCTTGGACAGCTCCGGGCCGACCAGGCCCCCCGCGATGCCGCCCGCAAGCACCCACGCGATCGCGCGCTCCTTCAGCGCGGGGTCATAGGCGTCGGCCACGTCGACCGCGGCAAATCGCAGGTACTGCGCGAACGCGTTGTAGATGCCGGTGCAGAACGTGCCCAGGCAAAGCAGGGCGAAGCTGCCGGTCAGCATGCCGAACGCGGCGGTCGACGTTCCTGCGATCGCCATCGCGGCGCCGAACATGAAACCGGCGCGACGGCCCCAGCGCGCCATCGCGAGCGAGGCCGGCAGGGTAGTCAGCGCGGAGCCAAAGATGTAGGTCGTGACGGGCAAAGTGGCCAGCACCGGTGTCGAAGCCAGCGCCAGCCCGGCGAGGCCGTTGATGGAGATCAGCGTGACGTTGTTGACGTACAGCAGCGCCTGGCACAGCGCGAGTAGGGAAATCTGCCGCCCGGCGGTCGCGGTTCGGGACACTGGAACTCCTTGGAGCGGGGATTATAGGAAGGGCGTGACGCGGTTCGCTAGAATCACCGTTTGCACTGTGACCGGATTCGCCTGACGCAGGATCGAGGCGTGCCGGATCGAAAGACAACGGGAGAACACGCGATGTCGATGGCCGACCGCGACGGCTTCATCTGGTACGACGGCAAGCTGGTGCCCTGGCGCGACGCCACGACGCACGTGCTCACGCACTCGCTGCACTACGGCCTGGCGGTATTCGAGGGCGTGCGCGCCTACAGCACGGCTGCAGGCACCGCGATCTTCCGGTTGCGGGAACACACTGACCGGCTGTTCAACTCGGCCAAGATCTTCATGATGGAGATCCCGTTCAGCCGCGAGCAGCTGGTCGAGGCTCAACGCGAGGTCGTGCGCGCGAACAAGCTCGAGTCCTGCTACCTGCGGCCGCTCGCGTTCTACGGGTCGGAGAAGATGGGCGTCAGCCCCAAGGGCGCCTCGGTCCACGTGATGATCGCCGCGTGGCCGTGGGGCGCCTACCTCGGCGAGGAGGGCCTGCAGAAGGGCATCCGCGTCAAGACCTCGTCGTTCCAGCGTCACCACATCAACGTCTCGATGGTCCGCAGCAAGACGGCTGGCCACTACGTCAATTCGATCCTGGCCAACATGGAGGCTACGCGCGACGGGTACGACGAGGCGCTGCTGCTCGACACGCAGGGTTTCGTTGCCGAGGGCGCGGGCGAGAACCTGTTCATCGTCAAGGACAACCAGCTGGTCGAGCCGGAGATGGTGTCCGGCCTCACCGGCATCACGCGCGCGACCGTGATCGAGATTGCGCGCGATCTCGGCATCCCCGTATCGGCGCGGCCGATGACGCGCGATGACGTGTACCTGGCGGATGAGGCGTTCTTCACCGGCACCGCGGCCGAGGTCACGCCGATCCGCGAACTCGATGGCCGCGTCATCGGAGCCGGCCGCCGCGGGCCGATCACGGAGAAGATCCAGGCGCTGTTCTTCGATGCCGTCAACGGGCGCGCCGCGAAGTATCGGCACTGGCTGACCCCGGTATGAGCGCCACGAAGGAAGGCCCGGTCGTCGAGCTGGGGGCGAAGGACCTGCCGGCGTTCTGTCCCAACCCCGCGATGCCGGTGTGGAACCACCACCCTCGCGTGTTCCTCGACGTCGCCACGGCCGGCCATGCGATGTGTCCCTACTGCGGCACCGTCTACCGCCTGCGGGCGGGGGAAATCGTCAAGGGCCATTGAGCCGATGTCGCGGCTGACCCGCCCGTTGCTCTTTGCGTCGTCGGAGGAATGCGAGCGCGCGTTCTACGACGCGCTCGAGGGCGGCGACGCGGCCGCGCTCGCCGACCTCTGGCTCGAGGACGAGGATGTCGTCTGCGTGCACCCGGGCGGTCCGCGGCTGACCGGTCACGGCGCCGTGCGTGCCTCCTGGTCGGCGATCCTCGCCAACGGCCCGTTGCACGTGCGCAGTTCCTCGCGCAAGTCGCTCGACACGCCGACGGTGGCCGTTCACAACGTCGTCGAGGAAGTGCTCGTGATGCAGGGGCGTGAACGGCGCATCGCGCGCGTCATCGCCACCAACGCGTACGTCAAGACGGGCGCCGGCTGGAAGATGGTCCTGCACCACGCCTCGGCCGTGCCGGACGGCGAATCCGCGAGTTTCGACGAATCGCACGGTGTGCTGCATTGAAGTGTCGTCGCGGCCCGGCGCGGTCCGCCTGACATGCCGCTGCTGACCTCGACGTATCGCGCCCCGCGCTGGCTGCCGGGCGGGCATCTGCAGACGGTCTGGGCCGCGCGCCTGGTGCCCTTGCCGGAAGTGGCCTACCGCCGTGAACGCTGGACGACGCCCGACGGCGACTTCATCGACGTCGATTTCGCGCAGCCCGAGCCGGCCGATCCGGCCGCGCGGGTGCTGGTGCTCTTCCACGGGCTCGAGGGCGATTCGCGCAGCCACTATGCGCGGTCGACCATGCATCACTTCGCCGAACGGGGATGGCGCGCGGCCGTCGTCCACTTCCGCGGTTGTTCCGGCGAGCCCAACCGGCTGCTGCGCGCGTACCACTCGGGCGACTCCGACGAGGGCGACTGGGTGCTGCGGGCGGTGCACCGCCGCTGGCCGGCAGCGCGGCTGCACGCGGTCGGCATCTCGCTCGGCGGCAACATGCTCGCCAAGTGGCTGGGGGAGCGCGGGGAGGATGCAGCCTTCGTCACCGCCGCGGCGTCCGTCGGCTCGCCGCTCGACCTCGTCGCCGGCGGCCACGCGATCGGACGCGGCTTCAACATGCTGTACACGCGGATGTTCCTCGCGACGCTGAAGGCCAAGGCCCGTCACAAGGCCGAGCGCTTCGGATACGCGGTGGATGCCGCAGCGCTGCGCAGCGCGCGCGACCTCTACGATTTCGACAACCTGTACACGGCGCCGGTACACGGCTTCCGCGACACCCTCGACTACTGGACGCGCGCCTCGGCCAAGCCGCTGCTCGCCAATGTGCGCGTCCCCCACCTGGTGCTCAACGCGCGCAACGATCCGTTCGTCCCGGCGTCCAGCCTGCCGACCGTTGCGGAGGTCTCGAGCGAGGTCGTGCTCGAGCAGCCGGACGAGGGCGGGCATATCGGATTTGCCTCAGGCCGGTTCCCGGGCGAGCTGCGTTTCCTCCCTGAACGGCTGGACGAGTTCTTCCGGGGTTGAGGCGCGCAGCCGCTACGGGTCCTAGCTGATCCGTCCGCCACCCGGCTGCGCGACGAAGCCGAACGACTCGGCCCAGCGGCCCGCCGCGACATGCGCGAGGGGCACCCGGCCGCCGTCGTCGTGACGGAGTCCGAGGCCGTCCGTCTCCACGAAGGCGCCGCCTTCGCTGCGGCTCCAGCGGCCGAGACCGTGTTCATCGAGCTGGAGGCCCCGGGCGTCGACGAGGCGCTCGGCGAACTGCGCCGTGTCCTGGCTATCCACCAGACCAGGGCCGAACTCCGTCTGCAGGAACAGGCGACCCTCCGGGTCGGCGAACGCGGCCCGCAACTCGCGCGGCCGGGCTCCCGTATGCGCCTGCAGGTGTCCGAGGCTGTCGAGCCGGTAGATGAACGGCGTCGCCTCGAGCGAGACATAGACCCGCTGCGGGCCGTTCTGGAAGAACCAGTTGCCCCCGTCATCACTGGCGTAGTTCCGGCCGATGAATTCGCGGATCGACGCGTTCGCGATCGGCTCGCCGCGGATCCTCCATTCGCCGCGCGCGGACAGCCCGAGCCAGCCATAGACGGCGGGCACGTCGGGCCACCTTGCACAAGCCGCCTTGACGATCTCGTCCATGGGAAGAGCGTACCGAGTTTCGTTCCTCGAATTCGTGAGCAGCGCCGCGGGTCGAGCGCCCGGCCGCTCCGAATCCGACCGATCAACGGACCGGGACGGGTGCGGAGGCGATCCACGCAGTGCAGCGCGGATCGGGCGACGTCTAGTCGAAGACCGGTGTCTCGACTCCCAGGATCTTGTGCAGCTTCGGGCTGGTGGTCGTGTACTGCAAGTGGACCTTGCGTTCCGGGAAGATGTAGCGCGTGGAGCCAAAGGCAGCGAGCGCGGCTTCGTGGAAGCCCGACAGGATCAGCTTCTTCTTGCCCGGATAGGTGTTGATGTCGCCCACGGCGAAGATGCCCGGGACGTTGGTCTCGAACTTCTCGGTGTCGACCAGGATCTGCTTGCGCTCGAGGTCCAGACCCCACTCGGCGATCGGGCCGAGCTTGGGCGATAGCCCGAAGAACACCAGCAGCATGTCGAGCGGGACGCGACGGGTCAGTCCGTCGAGCGACGTGACCCGCACCTCGGTCATACGGCCTGCCTGCTCTTCGAAACCGGTGACCTG
>JAOUJD010000046.1 GCA_029883565.1 Burkholderiaceae bacterium | reverse complement strand
AGGTGACGAGCGTCGACAAGGCCAACGTCCTCGAGACGTTCCAGTTCTGGAAGGACATCGTGACCGAAGTCCACGGGCAGTACGAGGACGTCGAGCTCGAGCACATGTACGTCGACAACGCGGCGATGCAGCTTGTCCGCGCGCCCAAGAAGTTTGACGTGATCGTCACCGGGAACATGTTCGGCGACATACTCTCCGACGAAGCCGCGATGCTGACCGGATCGATCGGGATGCTGCCGTCGGCGTCGCTCAACGAGCGCAACCGGGGACTTTACGAACCGTCCCACGGGAGCGCGCCGGACATCGCCGGCAAGGGCGTCGCCAATCCACTGGCGACGATCCTGTCCGCGGCGATGATGTTGCGCTATTCGCTCGACCGGGCCGCGCAGGCCGAGCGGATCGAAGCTGCCGTGCGCAAGGTGCTCGCGCAAGGACTGCGGACCGCCGACATCTGGAGCGAAGGAACGCGGCGTGTCGGGACGCGCGAGATGGGCGACGCCGTGGTGGCGGCGCTGAACGGATGAACGAACGGAGCAGGGCGAGGGATCAAATGAAAGTAGGCATCGTCGGTTGGCGCGGCATGGTCGGCTCGGTGTTGATGGAGCGCATGACGGCAGAGCGGGACTTCGAACTGTTCGACTCCTTGTTCTTCAGCACTTCGAATGCGGGAGGCGCGGCTCCGAAAGTGGCGCGGGCAGACCCGGTGCTCAGGGACGCCTCCGATATCGAGGCGCTGAAGGCGTGCGATGCCGTCGTGACGTGCCAGGGCGGGGACTACACGAACGACGTCTATCCCAGGTTGCGGTCCACGGGCTGGGACGGGTACTGGGTGGACGCCGCCTCGGCCCTGCGGATGAAGGACGACGCCGTCATCATCCTCGACCCGGTCAATCTTCCTGTGATCCGGAGCGCGCTGGACAAAGGCGCCAGGAACTTCATCGGCGGCAACTGCACCGTCAGCCTGATGCTCATGGCGCTCGACGGCCTGCTGAAGGCGGACCTGATCGACTGGGTGACGGCGATGACCTATCAGGCCGCGTCTGGCGCGGGCGCGCCGAACATGCGCGAGCTGCTGCAACAGATGGGCGCGGCCCACGCCAGCGTCGAGGACCTGCTGGCGGATCCGAAATCGGCGATCCTCGACATCGATCGCACGGTGTCGTCGGTCCTGGTGTCCGAGCAATTGCCGAAGGAGAACTTCGGTGTGGCGCTGGCCGGGAGCCTGATCGCGTGGATCGACAAGGATCTCGGCAATGGCGTCAGCCGGGAAGAGTGGAAGGGTGGCGCGGAGGCGAACAAGATCCTCGGCAAACCTGCGATGGGCAAGCCCGGATCGCTGGTCGTCGAAGGGCTGTGCGTGCGCATCGGCGCGATGCGATGCCACAGCCAGGCCCTGACCATCAAGCTCAAGAAGGATGTTCCGCTTCCGGAGATCGAAAAGCTGTTGGCGGGCGGCAACGCCTGGGTCAAGGTGGTCCCGAACAACCGGGACGACAGCATCCGCGAACTGTCCCCCGCGCGCGTGAGCGGGACTATGGCTGTGCCTATCGGTCGCCTGCGCAAGCTCGCGATGGGGCCCGAATACCTCTCTGCCTTTACAGTCGGCGACCAACTGCTCTGGGGTGCCGCAGAACCCCTGCGGCGGATGGTCCGCCTCCTGTTGGGCAAGCTCTGATCAGTGGCAGGAACGGGCGCCGCTTTACGCGGCACCCGGGTCAGAGCATTTCTCACATAAAGGCGTGACTTACGGCTATTTCTAAGCTTGCCGCCCTAAGTCCATGATGTTATGTTCGAATTACGTTGCATCCCATGAGCAGGGGGCGGAATGCCATCCGAAAAATTTGCGCGCGCGCCCCTGTGGTGCGCGCTTTCGCTTGCGCTTGGTCTAGCAGCCACCAGCCTGCAGGCTGATGCTGCCGGCCTTGGCCGGCTCACCGTTCAGTCCGGTCTCGGCCAGCCGTTGCGGGCCGAGCTGGAGGTGACGTCGGTAGGCCGGGATGAGCTGCCGACGCTCCAGGTCAAGCTGGCACCGCTGGCCGCCTTCCGTGCCGCCAACCTCGAATACAACCCCGCCCTGACCAACCTGCGCTTCGGTCTCGAGAAGCGGGCGGATGGCACCTATTTCGTCAGGATCAATTCCCCGCAGTCGGTCAATGAACCGTATCTGGACCTGATGGTCGAGCTGACCTGGTCGACGGGTCGCGTGATCCGCGAGTACACGGTTCTGCTGGACCCGCCGTCGCTGCGGGCGCAGGCCGATGTCGTGACTCCGGCAGCACCTCCACCGAAGGCCAGCGCTCCGGCGCCGGCCGCGGCGCCGTCGCGGCCGGCGCCCGTTGCCGCCGCCCCGGCGCCTGCCCCGGCACCTGCCCCGGCCCCGGTCGCAGAAGCTCCCGCCAAACCAGCCGCCAAGGCGGCTCCCGCGGCCGCCTCGGGCACCTACGTGGTCAAGTCGGGCGATACGCTGGGCAAGATCGCCCTGCAGAACAAGTCTTCCGCCGTTTCCCTGGACCAGATGCTGGTCGCGATGTTCCGCCAGAACCCGGAAGCGTTCGTCGCCAACAACATGAACCGCCTGAAGGCGGGCGCGACCCTGACGATTCCGTCCGAAGCCGATGCCGCCGCGATCGCCGCGCCGGAGGCGCGTCAGGAAGTCGTGGCCCAGAGCGCCGACTTCGCGCAGTACAAGAGCCGACTGGCGCAGGCAGCCGCGAGCGCCCCGGTTGCAGCGGCCGCGCCACCGGCCGCAGCCGGCGGCGGTCGTGTAACCACCCGGGTCGAGGACAAGAGCGCACCGGCGCAGCCCAGTGGTGACCAGCTGAAGATCGCGAAGGCGGACGACAAGGCTGGCGCGGCGGCAGCCGCGGCCGCGGCGAAGGCCGACGAAGCGGCGGCCAAGGCGCGAGCCGTGAAGGAAGAGCAGGAAAAGGCCGCGCAGCTCAAGAAGACCAACGAGGCGATCCAGAAGGCGCTCGAGGTCCAGAGCAAGGCCGGTGCCCAGGTGCAGAAGCAGGCCGAGCAGCCGTCCGCTCCGCCGCCGACCGCGACAGCGGCCCAGCCTGCCCCCGCTGAAGCGCCGAAGGCCGAGCCCGCAAAGGGCGAGCCCGCCAAGGCAGAAACTCCCGCGGCTCCCCCGGCCCCGGCGCCGGTGAAGCAGGCGGCTCCGCCTCCGCCGGCGCAGCAGGAAGAGCCGAGCATGTTCGTCGACATGCTCGGCAACACCACGACGCAGTTCGTGCTGGTCGGACTTGCCGCGCTGCTCGCGGGCTTGTTCGGCTGGAGCTGGCTGCGCAAGCGCAAGACCGAGGGCGGTGACCGCTTCAAGGAAACGGGCGAAGGCCTGCACGCGAACTCGCTGTTCGGAGCGACCGGTGGGCAGAGCGTCGACACGGGCACCAGCACGTTCAATTCGAGCTTCATCCCGGCGGCGTCCCAACTCGACTCCAACGAGGTCGATCCGGTGGCCGAGGCCGATGTCTACATCGCCTACGGTCGCGAGGAACAGGCCGAGGACATCCTGAAGGAGGCCCTGCGCCTGCAGCCGGACCGGCATGCGGTGCGGGTGAAATTGCTCGAGATCTATGCGCGCCGCGGCGACAAGACGTCCTTCATGACGCTCATCGAGGAGCTCAAGGAACGGACGGGCGGCGAGGGCGAGGATTGGGACAGGGCGCTCAGGCTCGGTCGTACGCTCGATCCGTCGCATCCGATGTTCGCCGGCGTGGCGAACACCGACATCGGTCGCGGTCCGGCTACCGGCTTCAGGCTCGACCCGAATACGAAATCCGGTCGGCCTTCGACCCTGGGTGGCGGACCGACGTCAGGTCTTGACCTGACCGGCCTGACAGCGAATTCCGCGCTGCAGGATAGTTCGGCCGGCGCGCCCCCCCTGACGCGGATGGTGGTGGACACGCGCATGAGCGAGGCTCAGACCTCGGAAGACACGCGGATGCCCGCCGACACCAGGATGTCCGGTCCGGCGACGACTTCCGCCCCGACGACCCAGTTCCATGCGACCCTGCCGGGCGCGCAGGACACGAACACGATCTCGGCGCCTGCCGCGCCGGCGACCGACTTCGGTTCGCTCGATTTCGACCTCGGTCCCACCAAGATGAACCTCGGGCCCACGACGAGGATGCCCGATACGCAGTCGAGCCCGAAAGATGAAGACCTCTTCGCGGCCACCGCGCCGCAGAAGGTGGAACCCCCGGCAGTTGCGGATATCGATACGGCGGTCGGGGGCAAGTACCCGGCCATGGCCCCGACCGCGACCGGGGTCGGGATGATTCCGGACCTCGACCTGAACATCCCGTCGACCCGCATGCCGACACCCGCGCCAGCGGCGCCTGCCCCGGCACCGGCGGCGCGGCCCGTGCTGGCCGAGGAAGCGCTTTCGCGTCCGACGGTCGTCGGGGCCATGCGTGCTCCAGGGGCCAACACGATGGTCGGTGCCGGACTCGGCGACGACGCCTCCCGCCTGACCGCCAATACGGACCAGGCGACGGTCCCGTTGATCGACTTCGACCTGTCCGCAGTCAGCCTGGACGCGGCGACGAAGCGCGGCGAGACGGAGCCCGGGAGCGCGCTCGCGCAGCAGATGGCGACGAAGCTGGACCTGGCGCGCGGCTACATCGACCTCGGAGTGAAGGACGGGGCACGCGAGTTGCTTGACGAAGTGATGCGCGACGGCACGCGCGACCAGCGCCAGGCCGCCGTCGAACTGATCAAGCAGATCGAAAGCTGACCGCCGCGGGTCCGATCGGGCCCGTGGCCGCTTCCCCGTGCGCATCGCACTCGGCCTCGAGTACGACGGCGCGGCGTTCACGGGCTGGCAGACGCAGCCAGACGGGCGCGGCGCACAGGACGCGCTCGAGCGCGCGCTCGCGGCCATCGCCGGCGGTCCCACCGCGACCATCTGCGCCGGGCGTACCGATACCGGGGTCCACGCACTCGACCAGGTTGTGCACTTCGACACGACGGCACGGCGTCCGCCGGGCGCATGGGTTCGCGGCGTCAATGGCTTCCTGCCGGCCGCGATGGCGGTCCGCTGGGCCTGCGAGGTGCCGGAAGCGTTTCACGCCCGATTCGGCGCCGTGCGGCGCACCTACGACTATTGGATCCTGAACGACCCCGTGCGCTCGCCGCTGGCGCACGGCCGGGCGGGCTGGGTCTTCCGGCCACTGGACGCCGCCGCGATGCACGAGGCCGCCGCACAACTGGTCGGTCGCCACGATTTCACCTCGTTTCGTTCCTCGGAGTGCCAGGCAGCCTCGCCGGTGCGCGACCTGCGTGAATTGAGCGTGCAGCGGCGCGGACGACTGATCCGGGTGCGCGCGAGCGCAAACGCGTTTCTGCACCACATGATCCGCAACATCGTCGGGGCCCTGGTGCAGGTCGGGAGCGGGCGTCGCGACGCGGGCTGGGTGGCGCAGATCCTCGCCGCCCGCAACCGTGCCCAGGGAGCGCCGACGTTTTCCCCGGACGGGCTGTACCTGGTGCGGGTCGAGTACGATCCCTCGTTTCAACTGCCGGTGCCGTCGACGTCGGTCCCCGTCTGCCTGGATGCGTACTCGGATCAAGATCTGCGGACTGACGCGTGAGGCCGACGTGGCCGCGGCCTGTTCTGCCGGCGCCGATGCCGCCGGATTCGTCTGCTATCCAAAGAGCCCGCGCTATGTCGACCCGCATCGGCTGCGCGCGCTCGTGCGGGAACTCGGGCCGTTTACCGTCCCGGTGCTGTTGTTCGTGAATGCGTCGGTGGACCTGGTCGAAGCCGCCCTGGAAGCGGTTCCAAGGGCGGTCCTGCAGTTCCACGGCGACGAGCACGAGGCGGACTGCAACCGGTACGGCGCCGGGTACGTGCGCGCCGTGCACATGGCCGAGGGGGTCGATTTGTTAGACTCCGCCCGCCGTTTTTCCTCTGCCGCCGCGCTGCTGCTCGATGCGCCGTCCGACGCCTACGGCGGCAGCGGCAAGACATTCGACTGGTCGCGGATCCCCGATGCGCGGACCGGGCGCGTGATCCTGGCCGGCGGCCTCAACAGTGACAACGTGGCGCGCGCGGTGCTGACGGTGCGGCCGTACGCGGTGGACGTCAGCAGCGGCGTCGAGGACGCGCCAGGGGTCAAGAACGCGGTCCTGATGAGGAAGTTCGTCGATGCCGTGCGTCGCGCCGACCAATCCATTCCAGAGTGAACGATGACGATGTGTGCAGGTTCGAGACGGGAACGCCGATGAAGGTGTACGACCTCCCAGACCAGCGCGGCCATTTTGGGCCGTATGGAGGCGTGTTCGTCGCCGAGACACTGATGCACGCCCTCGACGAGTTGCGCGAAGCTTACGCGCGCTACCGCACGGATCCCGACTTCATCGCGGAATTCAAGGACGAACTGTCCCACTTCGTCGGTCGCCCCAGCCCGATCTATCACGCGCGGCGATGGAGCGAACTGCTCGGAGGCGCGCAGATCTACCTCAAGCGCGAAGACCTGAACCACACGGGCGCGCACAAGATCAACAACACGATAGGCCAGGCGCTGCTGGCGCGGCGCATGGGCAAGCCGAGAGTCATCGCCGAGACCGGCGCCGGGCAGCACGGCGTGGCGACGGCCACCGTGGCCGCGCGTTTCGGCATGGAATGCGTCGTCTACATGGGCAGCGAGGACGTCGGCCGCCAGGCCGCCAACGTCTACCGGATGAAGCTGCTGGGCGCGACCGTGGTGCCGGTCGAAAGCGGCAGCCGGACGCTGAAGGACGCGCTCAACGAGGCCATGCGCGACTGGGTCACCAACGTCGAGAACACGTTCTACATCATCGGCACGGTGGCCGGCCCGCATCCGTATCCGATGATGGTGCGTGACTTCAATTCCGTGGTCGGCAAGGAGTGCATCGAACAGATGCCGCGCATGATCGGGCGCCAGCCGGACGCCGTGATCGCCTGCGTCGGCGGTGGCAGCAACGCCATGGGCATTTTCTACGACTACATCCCGCACGAGCGCGTCCGGCTGATCGGGGTGGAAGCCGCCGGGGAGGGGCTGACCACGATGCGGCATGCCGCGAGCCTGCAGAAAGGCACGCCGGGCGTGCTGCATGGCAATCGCACCTACCTGCTGCAGGACGAGAACGGCCAGATCACGGAAACGCATTCCGTGAGCGCCGGCCTCGACTACCCGGGCGTGGGCCCCGAGCATGCCTGGCTGAAGGACAGCGGGCGGGCCGAGTACGTCGGCGCGACGGATGCCGAGGCGTTGAAGGCCTTCCACGAATGCTGCCGGATCGAGGGCATCATCCCGGCCCTGGAGTCGAGCCACGCGCTGGCCTACGCGACGCAGCTCGCGCCGACGATGGCGCGGGACCAGGTACTGCTTGTCAACCTGTCCGGACGTGGCGACAAGGACCTGCACATCGTGTCCGAGGCGAGCGGCCTCGAGTTCTACTGCCGCGCGTCGTGTCGCGAGGCGTCGATCGAGTTCAAACGCAACCATCCGGGAGCGCAGTGATGTCGCGCATCGCCGCCCGCTTCGCCGGACTTCGACAGCAAGGTCGAAAGGGACTGATTCCCTACGTGTGCGCAGGCGATCCGGCTGCGGACATGACGGTGCCGTTGATGCATGCGCTCGCGCGGGCCGGCGCCGACGTCATCGAACTGGGCGTCCCGTTCTCCGATCCGATGGCCGACGGACCCGTGATCCAGCGTGCAGCGGAACGCGCCATCCGCAACGGAGTGGGGCTCAAGGCCACGCTCGGGATGGTGGCGCGCTTCCGCGAAAGCGATGAGATGACCCCGGTCGTGCTGATGGGCTACGCGAACCCGATCGAGCGCATGGGACGGGAGGCGTTCGCCACGGCGGCGAAGGCCGCGGGGGTCGACGGCGTCCTGGTCGTCGACTATCCGCCCGAGGAATGCGAGGACTTTGCGACGTCGATGCGCGCGGCCGGGATCGATCCCATCTTCCTGCTGGCGCCAACCTCGACCGACGAACGCATCGAGGCCGTCGCCCGGCATGCTTCGGGCTACCTCTACTACGTCAGCCTGAAGGGGATCACGGGTGCGGGCCATCTGGACATCGCCAGCGTGGCGGCACGGCTGCCGCTGATCCGTCGCGTGACCGACGTGCCGGTCGGCGTGGGTTTCGGCATTCGCGACGGCGCGTCGGCCCGGGCGGTCGCGCAGGTCGCCGACGCGGTGGTCATCGGCTCGCGCATCATCCAGGAGCTCGAAACGGCGCCGCGCGACAGCGCGATCGAGGCGGTGGAGGCGTTCGTGGCCGGCATCCGCGCCGCACTGGACGGCGCTCCGGTCAAGGAAGCCGCATGAGCGGGCCGGTCACGGGCGGACTCGCGGCAATCGGCGCAGGAGGCACCACATGAGCTGGATCGACAAGATTCTTCCGCCGCGCATCAAGCGCGAGGAGGGCGCGGCGCGCAAGCAGGTGCCCGAAGGCCTGTGGACCAAGTGCCCGAGCTGCGAGGCGGTGCTGTACAGCGCCGAACTGCAGAAGACGCTCCACGTCTGCCCGAAGTGCACGTTCCACATGAGGATCGGAGCGCGTGAGCGGCTCGACGCGTTGCTGGACGCGGAGGGGCGCTACGAGATCGGCCAGGACGTGCTTCCGGTCGATGCCCTGAAGTTCAAGGACAGCCGCAAGTACCCCGAGCGGCTGCAGCAGGCGATCAGCGACACGGGCGAGACGGACGCGCTGGTCGTGATGGGCGGTTCGATCCGGGCGCTGCCCGTGGTGGTGGCCTGCTTCGAATTCGACTTCATGGGCGGGTCGATGGGCTCGGTCGTCGGCGAGCGCTTCGTGCGGGGCGTCCAGACCGCAATCGAGCAGAAGGTGCCTTACATCTGCGTCACGGCGACGGGCGGCGCGCGCATGCAGGAAGGCCTGCTGTCGCTGCTTCAGATGGCCAAGACCACGGCGATGATCGCGAAGCTCGCCGAGGCGAGGCTTCCGTTCATTTCGGTGCTGACCGACCCGACCATGGGCGGCGTGTCGGCCAGCTTCGCGTTCGTCGGCGACATCGTGATCGCGGAGCCGAAGGCCCTGATCGGGTTCGCCGGTCCGCGCGTGATCGAACAGACCGTTCGGGAAAAGCTTCCGGAAGGGTTCCAGCGGGCCGAGTTCCTGCTGACCAAGGGCGCGATCGACATGATCGTCGACCGGCGGCAGATGCGCGACGAGATCGCCCAGTTGCTGGCGCTGCTGCTGAAGCAGCCGGCGGACGCCATCGCATAGAACCCCGGGTCGCGCGACGCCGCGCGGCCGGCCACATTCCACTTGGTCGAACCCACGCTTTCAGCCTGGCTCGAACGCATCGAACGGCTGCACGCGAAGCCGATCGACCTCGGGCTCGATCGCGTTCGCGCTGTCGCCGATCGAATCGGGCTGAAGTCCGGTGCCGTCACGGTTGTCGTGGGGGGCACCAACGGCAAGGGCTCGACCTGCGCAATGCTCGACAGCATCCTGCGGGCGGCGGGCTACCGGGTGGGGCTGTACACCTCGCCGCACCTGGTCGACTTCAACGAACGTTGCCGCATCGACGGCGTCAACGCGTCGGACGCCGCACTGGTGGAGCAGTTCGAAGCGGTCGAAGCGGCGCGCGGGGCGACCTCGCTCACCTACTTCGAGTTCACGACGCTCGCCATCCTGCGGCTCTTCGGCGCAACCCGGCTCGACGCGGTCGTCCTGGAGGTGGGCCTGGGGGGACGCCTCGACGCCGTCAACATCGTCGATGCCGACGCGTCGATCGTGACGTCGGTCGATCTGGACCACATGGACTACCTCGGGCCGACGCGGGAGCTGATCGGGTTCGAGAAGGCGCACGTCTACCGTGGGGGACGGCCGGCCATCTGCAGCGACCCCGCGCCGCCGCAGACGCTGCTCGACCATGCTGCGGCAATCGGGGCGGACCTGTGGCGCTTCGGGCGCGACTTCAACTATCAGGGCGACCGGCAGCAGTGGTCCTATGGAGGCCGGCGCGTTCGTCGGGCCGGGCTGCCGTACCCGGCGCTGCGGGGCGCAAACCAGCTGCTGAACGCCGCCGGCGTGCTCGCCGCGCTTGAATCGCTGGCAGAGCGATTGCCCGTATCGCAGCAGGCGGTCCGCCAGGGGCTGCTGACCGTCGACCTGCCCGGGCGATTTCAGGTCCTGCCCGGCCGGCCGGCCGTGATCCTCGACGTTGCCCACAATCCTCACGCCGCGGCTGTCCTGGCGCAGAACCTGGACAACATGGGCTTCTATCCGGCGACCCATGCGGTCTTCGCGATGTTGCGCGACAAGGACATCGCGGGCGTGATCGACAAGGTCGCTGATCGCATCGATCACTGGCACGTCGCGTCCACGCCGGGCGCGCGCGGCTGCGATTCTGCGAGCATTGCGAAGCTGTTGCGGGAGCGAAGACCCGCCGAGCAGAAGCCGGTCACCGAGTATGCGGACGCGGGCGCAGCATTCGACGGAGCGCGGAAATGCGCAGGAGCCGATGATAGAATCCTGACCTTCGGTTCATTCCTTACGGTCGCAGAGGTGATGCGCGCGATCCGCGTGCGCCCGTCGGTCGACGCTGCGTAGGGATCTCCTGGAGTCTGGATGGGTCTTGCGTTCTGGCGTTCCAAGAAGCGCGCAGGCAACGCTGCCGCGAAGCCGGCTACCCGTCCCCCGATTCCCCAAGACGAAGACATCGCGTCCCGCCACGACCAGGCGGCGGTCCTGCGCGCGCGTGCACGGCACCGTCTGATCGGGGCGGCCGCGCTGCTGCTCGCAGTCGCGATCATCGTGCCGATGCTGCTCGACCCCGAACCACGGCCGGTGGCGGAAAACATCCCGATCGACATCCCGAGCGAACGCACGCCGTTCACGCCACGGCTGTCGCTGCCTCCCGTGCCGGCGCCAGCCAACGTGCCCGTGGCGCCGCCATCCGAGCAGGCGCCGGCGCCCGAAGCGGAGCCGAAGGCCGAACCTGGGGTCGAACCGAAGGCCGAACCGAAGGCGCCGGCGAAACCTGAATCGAAGCCGTCACCCAAGCCCGATTCGAAGGCGGCGCCGAAGGCCGAAGCCGGGGCGAACGGCAAGGCCGACGAAAGCGAGCCGGCGAGTGCGGAGCAGCAGCGCGCACTCGCAGCACTCGAAGGCAAGTCGACCGCAACGGCCTCGCCCAAGGTCCCAGCGGCGGTCAAGGGCGGCAAGTTCGCGGTTCAGTCCGCGGCCCCCGCCAGCGAAAAGGCGGCGCGCGAACTCGCCGACCGGCTCAGGAAAGCCGGCTTCACCGTCTTCATCGAGAAGGTCGACACCAAGGATGGCGCGCGCTACCGCGTGCGGGTCGGCCCCTACGCGACGCGCGAAGACGCCGAGCGCGCCCGCGACCGGCTCAAGTCGCTGGGTCCCGGCGGCAATGTGGTCACGCTCTGAGAGTCGATGTGACCACCGTCGACTGGATCATCGCGGCGGTGGTGCTCGCATCGGTCCTGCTCGGCGTGCTGCGCGGCGTAACGCGCGAGATCGTGTCACTCGCGGGCTGGATCCTGGGGCTGGTGCTCGCGTTCTCCTTCTCGGAGCAGGTGGGAGCGCTGCTGCCGTTCGAAATCCCCTTGCCGGCACTACGTACCGCGCTCGGCGCGCTGCTGATCCTGCTGGCAGTGCTGATCGCCGCGGCGCTGCTGGGCGCGCTGCTGCGGGCCCTGATGGCGGCGGCGCGGCTGTCTGCCGCGGACAGGGCGCTCGGAGGCGTGTTCGGCCTCGCGCGGGCGGCCGCGGTCGTGGCTGCCGCGGTGCTGCTGGCGACTGCCACTTCCGCGCCCACGGCGGGGTGGTGGAAGGCCTCATTGCTGTTGCCTTGGCTGGAGGCGGGCGTAGCATTCGCCTCGCCGTTGTTGCCGGAATCCATTGCCCGCCTGCACGGGCCGTCGTGAAGGCTTAGGGAGAAATCGAATGTGCGGCATCGTCGGGGTGGTTGCGACGGGACCGGTGAACCAGCTGCTCTACGACTCGCTGCAACTGCTGCAGCATCGTGGACAGGATGCAGCAGGCATTGCGACCGGGCAGGGCAGCACGTTCACGATGTGGAAGGGCAACGGCATGGTGCGCGAGATCTTCCGCACGCGGAACATGCGCAACCTGACCGGCAACATCGGGATTGCCCATGTGCGCTATCCGACGGCCGGCTCGGCCTCCAACGCCGAGGAGGCGCAGCCTTTCTACGTCAACGCGCCGTTCGGCATCACGCTCGGCCACAACGGCAACCTGACGAACACCGAGCAGTTGAAGAGCGAGATGTTCCGCATCGATCGGCGGCACATCAACACCAACTCCGATTCGGAAGTGCTGCTGAACGTGCTCGCGCACGAACTGCAGGAGGGCACCACTTCCTACACGCTGGATCCAGCGACGATCTTCCGCGCCGTCGCGGCCCTGCATCGCCGCGTGCGCGGAGCCTACGCCTGCGTGGCCCACATCGCGGGTCACGGCGTGCTCGCCTTCCGCGACCCGTTCGGCATCCGGCCGCTCAGCTATGGCATCAACGAGACCGACAGCGGAACGGAATACCTGGTCGCCAGCGAGTCGGTGGCGGTCGAAGGCCTCGGGTTCAAGTTTGTGCGCGACGTCGCTCCAGGCGAGGCGATCTTCATCGACATGGACGGCAATTTCTACTCCCAGCAGTGCGCCGAGAATCCGTCGCTGAACCCGTGCATCTTCGAATACGTCTACTTCGCCCGCCCGGATTCGGTGATGGATGGCGTCAGCGTGTACGGTTCGCGGCTCAGGATGGGCGAGCACCTGGCCGAGAAGATCCGGCGCCAGATCAGCAGCGGAGAGATCGACGTGGTGATGCCGATCCCCGACACTTCGCGGCCGGCCGCCATGCAGCTGGCGATGAAACTCGGGCTGGAGTTCCGCGAGGGTTTCTTCAAGAACCGGTATGTAGGTCGCACCTTCATCATGCCCGGCCAGTCCGTGCGGCGGAAGAGCGTGCGGCAGAAGCTCACCACGCTGCCCACGGAGTTCAAGGGCAAGAACGTGCTGCTGGTCGACGACTCGATAGTGCGCGGCACGACGTCGCGCGAGATCGTCCACATGGCGCGCGAGTCCGGCGCCAACAAGGTCATCTTCGCGTCGGCCGCGCCGCCGGTGCGCTACCCGAACGTCTACGGGATCGACATGCCGACCCGCAGCGAACTGATCGCCCACGGGCGTTCGGACGAAGAGATCCAGCGGCTGATCGAGGCCGACGGTCTGGTGTACCAGGACATCGACGCGATGAAGCGCTCGGTGTCCGAACTGGGGCCGCACCTGAAGAATTTCGAGGCGAGCTGCTTCGACGGCGTCTACATTACCGGCGACGTGACGCCCGAGTACCTGGACCGGCTGGAGGCCGCCCGTGAGCTGGCTGGCGGAGGCGAGGGGGAGGCGCTCTCGCAGCTGAACCTGAATCTGGCGGGTGCCGACTAGGGATCGGTTATCATCATTCCATCGCGCCGATTTGATTTCAGCTTGCGGGCGCTTAACAAATACGGCTAAAGCGAGCAGACGAAGAAACCCGCTGCGCTTGGCCAGGCGGGTTTTTTTATGTCCGAACAATTCGACTTCGACACTCGTGCCGTTCGCGCAGGCACGGAACGCACGGCATTCAACGAACACAGCGAAGCGCTGTTCCTGACTTCGAGCTTCGTGTTCGACAGCGCCGCGCAGGCAGCGGCCCGGTTCGCGGGCAGCGAGCCGGGCTACGTCTACTCGCGCTTTTCCAATCCGACGGTCACGATGTTCGAGCGGCGCCTGGCGTCGCTGGAGGGCGCAGAGGACTGCCTTGCGACGGCGTCCGGCATGGCGGCGATCATGGCGACCTGCCTCGCCACGCTGAAGACGGGTGATCACGTCCTGTGCGGCGCGAACGTGTTCGGAGCCACCGTTCAGCTGTTTTCGACCGTGCTGGCGCGCTTCGGGGTGGAAGTGACCTACGTCCGCGCCGCCGACCCGGGCGCGTGGCGCGCGGCCGTGACGCCCCGTACGCGGCTGATGTATTGCGAGACGCCCTCGAACCCCCTGATGGAAATCGTCGACCTCGCCGACTTCGCGGCGGTCGGCCGCGACAGCGGGGCGCTCACGATCGTCGACAACTGCTTCTGCACGCCTGTGCTGCAGCGTCCACTCGAGTATGGCGTGGATGCCGTCATACACAGCGCCACCAAGTACCTGGACGGACAGGGACGCGTGGTCGGCGGCGCCGTGCTCGGTTCGCGCGCACTGATCCGGGACCAGGTGCTGCCGGTGCTGCGCACGACCGGGCCCAGCCTGTCTCCCTTCAACGCATGGGTGCTCCTCAAGGGCCTCGAAACGCTGGCGGTTCGCATGCGGGCGCAATGCAGCTCGGCGCTGCAGCTCGCTCAGTGGCTCGAACAGCAAGCCGGCATCGCTCGCGTTCACTTCCCTGGTCTCGCCTCGCACCCGCAGGCCGCCCTGGCCGCTCGACAGCAGTCCCTGCCGGGCGCCGTCGTGGCGTTCGAACTCGCAGGTGCGACGCCCGAAGAGCAGCGCGCTCGCGCCTGGCGCTTGATCGACGGCACGAAAGTCATGTCGATCACGGCCAATCTGGGTGACACGCGCAGCACGATCACGCACCCGGCGACGACCACGCACGGTCGCCTCAGCGCCGAGGCGCGCGAGCGCGCCGGCATCACCGAAGGGCTGGTGCGCATCGCCGTCGGCCTCGAATCGATCGATGATCTGAAGTCCGATCTGGCGGGGGCGCTCGCGGGGTAATCCGTTCGGACGGTAGGAGGCTTCCTACCGGGCGTCGCGTTGGTTCGCTCGCGCGCTAAGACGTAAGGGGGATCGAAACTCGGTCCGCCCTCCAACACAATCCGGGGCGTAGGAGCACTTCGAGCGCGCGGGAATCGTTCTTCCTGCGCGTGTTCTGCGGAGGTTCGCGGGACCCGATGTGCGAAGGGGCGCAACTCCGCGCGAATGGCCCGCAGGCAGACCTTCCTCACGGTCCCTGCTGGACTCGACGAAACGGCACTGTGAAGAACATGAAGAAGACACTGAAGCTCGCCACCAGCCTCAATGCGGTCATGGGGACCGCACTGCTCCTCGCTGCCTCGAGCGTTTGCGCGGCGGACGC
>JAOUJD010000273.1 GCA_029883565.1 Burkholderiaceae bacterium | reverse complement strand
GCGGCGACCTCGTCACGCCGTTCCCGAAGCTGCGCATGCCAACCGGATACCGCTACTGGCTGATCGAACGCGCCCAGTCGCGCGACGCGCCCCAGGTCGCCGCCTTCCGCAACTGGATGCAGGCCGAGTTCGAGCGGGGGCCGGAGCGGCGAACTTAGTCGCCGAGGGTGTACGCGATCGGCTGCGCCGATCGCACGTGCACCCTCGGCGGCACAGTCCTCGCGTGCGCGAGGACTGCTTTGTCTGGTCGGTCGAGCTTGAGGCGGCTCGGCGCTCGACCGAATCTCAACCGCAACAGCGCCCACCCTGTCCCTCCCGCCACGCGGGAGGGCATCCGGCACCCCACCCTCACCCTCCCCGCCGGGCGGGGAGGGCAGCGAGCCCGCTTCCGAACGGCACTTCAGTTCGGGGAGGGGTGCCGTGCCGTTGGATCGCAGGCGGGCGCCCGGCCGCCCGAAGCCCGCCTGCCTGACTACTCGGAGCGAGTGCACGTGCGACCCCGCAGGGGTCGCGTACACGAGCGACGCCGCCTCAATACTGCGCGACGTCCGTCAGCACGACGTCGAGTTGCATGTCGTGCGGCTGCGGATCGATGCTGTCGACGCGCGTCTCGTCGAACGCGATGCCGACGGCGAGCGGCCAGGGGACCAGGCTTGCGAAGGTGCGGTCGTAGTAGCCGCCGCCGTAGCCGAGCCGGAACCGCGCCCGATCAAACCCGACGCACGGGATCAGCAGGCAGTCAGGCTGCACCGGACGGCCATGAGCAGGCACAGGAATCCCGAAAGCCCCTGCCTGCACCAGGCTGTCGGGGCTCCACTGATGAAACTCGAGCGTTTCGCCGGCGATCACGGGCAATGCCGCGATCCGCCGATCATCCGCGGCCAGCCAGTCAGCCAGGGCACCACGCAAGTCCGGCTCACCCCGGACCGGCCAGAAGAAGCCGACAGCGCGCGCGTCGGCCTGCTGCAGCCACTGCGAGACGCGCCCGTGCAGGGCAGCCTCCTTCGCCGGTCGATCCCGGATCTGTCCACGCAGCGCCAATGCGCGTTCGCGCTGCAACTTTCGGGCATCGGCGCTATCCAATCAGCGCCTCACTGCTGCATCTCGGAAAATCAAGGTCGCGCGCTCGCATCCGGCGGCTCACGGGCTGATCGCGTGGTCTAATTGGATCCAATGTCATATCGTCGAATTGCAGTCTATACGGCTCTTGTACTGGCGCTCTCGCCGGTATTCGCCGGTGCGGCCGCGCCGGCCGCACCGAAGCGACCGGCGGCGGTCGGTGGAGTCACCCTGTCCGCCGAGGATCAGGCGTTTCTCGACGCACGCGACGCTGCCCAGCGCGAAAACCAAGAGAGACTCAACCAGCTCGCATCGCAGCTCCGTACCCATCCCCTGGTCTCGTACGTCGAGTACTGGCAACTCGCGGCGCGTCTGCGCCTCGACGACCCGGCGATCGCGAACGAAGTGTCGAATTTCTTCGCCCGCTATCCCGAGACCTACATTGCCGACCGCCTCCGCCTCGACTGGGCGCTCGCCCTCGCGGGGCGCGGCGATTTCGCCGGGCTCGAGCGCGAGGCGGCGAAGCTGGTCTGGGGCACCGACGATGGACAGTTGCGCTGCTACCTCGCTCTGGCGCGCTACCGCAGCGCCGTCGGACAGCAGGCCGACCTGCTGGCACGGGAAGCCCGGCAACTGCTGGCGAGCACCCGCGACTCGGCAGGCGACGGCTGCGTCGAACTGACCGAGGCCCTGCTCACGGACGGTCGGATCTCCGCGTGGGAACGGGTCCGGGCGCTGGTCGAACAGAACCAGCTGCCAACCGCCAAGCGAATCGGCGCGCGTGCGCTTGACCCGTCCGGCAAGCCGGTCGATCCGAAGACGCTGGCCCAGGCGATCGATCGTCCGTCCGCCTGGCTGACGGCGCACGAGCGGCGCCTGACGACGGTGCAACGCGAACTGGCGATGGTTGCGATCGCGCGCCTCGCGCGCGACAAGCCCGAAGAGGCGGCCGAATTCGCCAACGCCATGAACCTGCTCTTCACGCCCGAGCAGCGAGGCATCGTGTGGGGCCGGATCGGTCACATGGCCGCGCTGCGACTGATGCCGGAAGCGAGCGAGTGGTACGGACGAGGCGGCGACCAGGTCGGCGTCGGCCCGGATGCGGTGCGCGCTACCGAGGTGCTCGAATGGCAGGCGCGCGCAGCACTGCGCGCCGGCGACTGGCCGCTGCTGAAGCGAGCGGTCGATCGCATGCCGACCCAGTTGCGAGGCGACCCGACGTGGATCTACTGGTACGGGCGCGCGTTGCAGCAGGAGGGTCGCACCCCCGAGGCGCACGACCAGTACGCGCGGATCGCCGCGCGCTTCCACTTCTACGGGAAACTCGCGGCCGAGGAGCTCGGCCTGCCCATCGTCGTGCCGCCGAAGGCGCCGCCGCCCGCGCCGGTCGAGGTGGAAGCGCTGCGGTTGAACCTCGGATTCGCGCGGGCGCTGAAGTTCTACGATCTCGGCCTGCGGGCGGAGGGCAACCGCGAGTGGAACTGGCAGCTGCGAGGCATGAGCGACCGCCAGCTGCTCGCGGCAGCCGAGTTCGCGCGCTCCCGCGGACAGCTGGACCGCATGATCAACACGTCCGAACGCACTCAGGGCGAATACGACTTCAGCCAGCGTTTCCCCGTGCCGTACCGCGACGCGATGGTGCAGTTCTCGGCGCCGCTCGGGCTGGACGAGAACTGGATCTACGGCCTGATCCGGCAGGAGTCACGCTTCATCATGGACGCGCGTTCTTCCGTCGGCGCCACCGGACTTATGCAGCTGATGCCGTCGACGGCGCGCTACGTCGCCCGCAAGCTCAACGTGCCCAACTACAGCCCGGCGCGCCTGAACGAGCTTGAAGTCAACCTTCAGCTCGGCACCGGCTATCTCAAGATGGTGCTGGACGACCTCGACGGCTCGACCGTGCTCGCCACCGCCGCCTACAACGCCGGCCCGGGTCGTCCGCGCGCCTGGCGCGCCACGCTCGTACAGCCGGTCGAGGGGGCGATCTTCGCCGAGACGATTCCGTTCAGCGAGACGCGCGACTACGTGAAGAAAGTAATGTCGAACAGCGTCTACTACGCGGCATTGTCCGAAAACCGGGAGCAGTCCCTGAAGTCGCGTCTCGGCGTCATCGCGCCGAAGATCGCGGGCACGACTGACCTGCCGTGACAGTCCGCCGGCGGGCATCGCCTAGAATCGACCCACGCCCGCAAGCACTCCAACAATGAACAGGATCCTCGTCATCGGCGGCGCCGGTTTCGTCGGCCGTCACATCGTGGCGCGACTCGTCGATCGTGGCCTGCGCGTCACCGTGCCCACCCGCCATCGGGCGCGGGCGCGCCACCTCATCCTGCTGCCGACAATCGAGGTCATCGAGACCGATGCCGGGCAGCAGGCCGCAGTGGACGATCTGGTGCGCGGCCACGACGCCGTCATCAATCTCATCGGCATCCTGCAGGGGACGCGCGGCACGCCTTACGGGCCGGAATTCGCCCGCGCGCACGTCGAGCTGCCGCGCCACATCGTCGATGCCTGCTCGAGACTCGGCATCCGCCGCTACCTGCACATGAGCGCTCTGGGTGCCGATTCGCGCGGGCCGTCGATGTACCAGCGGAGCAAGGGTGACGGAGAGGCAGTAGTGCGCGCTTCCGGTCTCGACTGGACCATCTTCAGGCCATCGGTCGTGTTCGGGCCCGAGGAT
>JAOUJD010000045.1 GCA_029883565.1 Burkholderiaceae bacterium | reverse complement strand
TGGCAGGAGCGAGGCCCGGGCCTGATGGTCTGCGGATACGATTGACGGAGACCGGCGTGCATCGTGTGCACGTGGTCATGACTGGCGACGCCGCGCGAAGGGGCAGGGCGGCGCGCTTCCTGCTCCGACTGAAGTTGCTTCGCTGAGCAGGCGGCTGCAAGCGCCGGCTGCTCCACGTTTCCCGCCCCGGTCCAGGAGGGTCCGTAATGAACACAGCCAGGCACCACTTGATCAGCCTTGGTTTCGCGGCCGTGCTCAGCGGCTGCGCGGGTCCGGCTACCCAGCCCTCGCTGGCCGGCAGCAGCTGGCAGCTGATCGAGATCCGGGCCAAGGATGACGCGCGGGGAACGAGTCGTCCCGCGGATCCGTCCCTTTACACCGTGACTTTCGGGGCCGATGGCCGTGCCGCGTTCCGCCTCGACTGCAATCGCGGGAATGCTCAATGGCAGGCCGCACCCGCGGCCGGCAACGCGGACATGGGCCAACTGACGTTCGGGTTGCTCGCGGCGACCCGGGCCCTGTGCCCGCCGGGCTCCCTGGACGAGCAGCTATCGCGGCAACTGTCGCTCGTGCGCGGCTACCGGCTGGAGGGTGGGCGCCTGCACATGTCCCTGCTTGCCGACGGCGGCGTCCTCATCTGGGCGCCCGTGCCGTAGGTCGCCGCCCGACGTTTCCCCCGGGGCGAACCGGCAGCGCGCCAATTTGTCGCAGGATGGTGTGGCGCGGATGCAAACAACAGGCGACAAAAAACCCCGCCCAGGCGGGGTTCTTCGTGGCCGGTGCGTCGGTTCAACCGTTCTGGATATTCGAGGCCTGCTTGCCCTTGGGGCCCTGCACGACCTCGAACTGCACCTTCTGCCCTTCCTTCAGCGTCTTGAAGCCATTCATCTGGATCGCCGAAAAGTGTGCAAACAGATCCTCACCGCCGTCATCCGGAGTGATGAACCCGTAGCCCTTGGCGTCGTTGAACCACTTGACCGTACCTGTTGCCATACCCTCTTCCTTCCTCGTATGAACGAGCGGCCCGAACTTCTTGCGCAACGCGGCGCCCATCCGAGTCCACCCAACCGCGCACACTGTCCGATCCCGTTGGGTGCGCATCCGCCTTCGGGCCCGCCGGGCCGTGGACGAGACGCCCGGGATTGTTCGAGCAAAAATGCCCACGGTCAAGCCCGGGGCGGCGGAGCGACGGGCGGCGTTGCCGGCACGCAAAAAGAGGGGGTAATCCGGTCATCGCAGGGGCATGGTGGAGCATTAAACGAAGTGAAATTGCGAAGCGATGCCGGGCTCGGTTGAAAGCTGTTCTTCCATCGGGTGCAGCGTCTTGGTGCGCTCTTGAATCCGGCGGTCCGGGTGCTGATTTACCGTATGATTGGTACGCTTTTTGTACCCGGGGTCAGGTGGTCGATCTGAATAGAATGCGGCCAGATGAATGAGCGGATTGACGAAGGCACCGTCGTCGAGAAGCAGGCTTCTCGCGTCAAGCCGCCCCCGATGTATCAGGTGGTGCTGCTGAACGACGATTACACGCCGATGGAGTTCGTGGTCGGCGTTTTGCAGAAGTTCTTCGGCAAGGGGAGGGAGCAAGCGACCCAGATCATGCTGAAGGTGCATCATGAAGGACGCGGCGTCTGCGGCGTCTATCCACGCGACATCGCAGCGACGAAAGTAGAGCAAGTCTGCAGTTATTCACGCCAGCACCAGCATCCGCTGCAGTGCGTGATGGAGGAAGCATGATCGCCCAGGAGCTCGAAGTCAGCCTGCACATGGCTTTTGTGGAAGCCCGGCAGGCCCGGCATGAATTCATCACCGTCGAGCACCTGTTGCTCGCGCTGCTCGACAACCCGTCGGCCGCGGAAGTCCTGCGCGCCTGCGCATGCAACATCGAGGATCTGCGCAAGAACCTGCAGAACTTCATTGCTGACAACACCCCGATCCTGCCCCCCAATTCGGAGGCGGACACGCAGCCCACCCTCGGCTTCCAGCGCGTGATCCAGCGCGCCATCATGCACGTGCAGAGCACGAGCAATGGCAAGAAGGAAGTCACCGGCGCCAACGTCCTCGTCGCCATCTTCGGCGAGAAGGACTCGCATGCGGTCTACTACCTGCACCAGCAGGGCGTGACGCGGCTGGACGTGGTCAACTTCATCTCGCACGGAATCACCAAGTCCGGGCAGCCCGAGGACAAGGCCAAGCCCGCGGTCGGCGAGGAGGCGCAGGACGCAGAGGGCAAGGAACAGCCGTCGCCGCTGGAGCAGTACACGCAGAACCTGAACGCGCTCGCCAAGGACGGCAAGATCGATCCGCTGATCGGTCGCGAGCCCGAAGTGGAACGGGTGATCCAGGTGCTCTGCCGTCGCCGCAAGAACAACCCGCTGCTGGTGGGGGAGGCCGGGGTGGGCAAGACCGCGATCGCGGAAGGCCTTGCCTGGCGCATCGTCAAGGGCGACGTGCCCGAGATCCTCGAGAAGTCGAGCGTCTATTCGCTGGACATGGGCGCGCTGCTCGCGGGCACCAAGTACCGCGGAGATTTCGAGCAGCGCCTGAAGGCCGTTCTGAAGCAGCTGAAGGCCAACGCCAGTGCGATCCTCTTCATCGACGAGATTCACACGCTGATCGGCGCCGGCTCGGCCTCCGGCGGGACGCTCGACGCGTCCAACCTGCTGAAGCCGGCGCTCGCCAGCGGCCAGCTGAAGTGCATCGGCGCCACTACGTACAACGAGTACCGCGGCATCTTCGAGAAGGATCACGCCCTGTCGCGCCGCTTCCAGAAGATCGACGTGATCGAGCCCACCATCGCGCAGACCATCGAGATCCTGAAGGGGCTGAAGTCCCGCTTCGAGGAGCACCATGGGGTCAAGTATTCGTCGGGCGCGATCACGGCGGCGGCCGAACTGTCGGCCAAGTTCATCAACGACCGGCACCTGCCGGACAAGGCCATCGACGTGATCGACGAGGCCGGGGCGGCGCAGCGCATCCTGCCCAAGTCGCGGCAGAAGAAGACCATCGGCAAGTCCGAGGTCGAGGAAATCATCGCCAAGATCGCGCGCATCCCGCCGCAGACGGTGTCGACTGACGATCGCGCGCAGTTGAAGAGCCTGGACCGCAACCTGAAGAACGTCGTGTTCGGCCAGGATCCGGCGATCGACGCGCTGTCGGCCGCCATCAAGATGGCCCGTTCCGGCCTGGGCAAGCCGGACAAGCCGATCGGGTCGTTCCTGTTCTCCGGCCCCACCGGGGTCGGCAAGACCGAGGTCGCCAAGCAACTCGCGTTCACGCTGGGCATCGAGCTGATCCGGTTCGACATGTCGGAGTACATGGAACGTCACGCGGTCAGCCGCCTGATCGGCGCTCCGCCGGGCTACGTCGGGTTCGACCAGGGTGGGTTGCTCACCGAGGCGATCAGCAAGAAGCCGCACGCCGTCCTGCTGCTCGACGAGATCGAGAAGGCGCATCCGGACATCTTCAACATCCTGCTGCAGGTGATGGACCACGGCACCCTGACCGACAACAACGGGCGCAAGGCGGACTTCCGCAACATCATCATCATCATGACGACCAATGCGGGGGCCGAGACCCTGCAGCGCCGTTCGATCGGGTTCGCGAACGCCCGCGAGGCCGGCGACGAGATGGCCGACATCAAGCGGATGTTCACTCCCGAATTCAGGAACCGGCTTGACGCGATCATCTCCTTCAGGGCGCTCGACGAAGACGTCATCCTGCGCGTCGTCGACAAGTTCCTGATGCAGCTCGAGGACCAGTTGCACGAGAAGAAGGTCGACATCGTCTTCACGGACGCGCTCCGCAAGCACCTCGCGTCCAAGGGCTTCGACCCGGTCATGGGGGCCCGCCCGATGGCGCGCCTGATCCAGGACACGATCCGCCGCGCACTTGCCGACGAGTTGCTGTTCGGCAAGCTCGTCAGTGGAGGACGGGTCGACGTGGATGTGGACGACAAGGGCGAGGTCAAGCTGGATTTCCCGCCCAATGACAGCGGTGATGCGTCGCGGCGAGAGCGCGGCGAGCCGGTGCTGTCCGAGTGAACTGCCCGATGACTTCTTTCCGGGTAGTCAGCGCCAGATAATCGAAGGCACCGGTTGACGCCGGCCGCCGTTGCTCCAGAATTGCCCGCGCACGCGCGGGCTTTTTTTTGGCTGACGCGTGTGACACGACTCGACGGACGGGGCACGGAGTGCCGCCCCGCGCGCTTCGAGTGGCCGATCGGATCACCGGCCGGGGATCGAGGGCGCGTGCCGGGCCCTTGGTGGGACGCTTCTGCTAGGAGACAACGACAACATGAGAAAAGAAATGCTGAAGGTGGCATCGCTTGCCATGCTGACCGCCCTCGGCGGCTTGGCGCACGCCGATGCCGGCGCCGACGCCCGAACGGCGCGGTATCTCGCGGCGACCTGTGCCAACTGCCACGGCACCGAAGGGACGGCGCAGGGGGCGAATCCTTCGCTCGCTGGCCGGCCGAAGACCTACATCGTCGAGCAGATGCAGGCCTTCCGCGACGGAAAGCGGCCGGCGACGATCATGCATCAGCTGTCCAAGGGCTACACGGATCAGCAGGTCGAGCTGATCGCCGACTACTTCTCCCGGCAGACGCCGGCACGCTAGGAGAACGCGATGACGAACAGGACATTTTCGCGCCGTGACGTTCTGAAGGCGCTGTCGGCGGGTGCCGCCGCAGGCTCGCTGTCGGCCTGCGCCTCGATGGAAAGCAAGCAGGATCTGGGGAGGGTTGTCGTCGTGGGTGGCGGCTTCGGTGGCACTACGGCGGCCAAGTACCTGCGCCGCTGGTCCGATGGAGCGATCGACGTGACCCTGGTCGATCCGAACGAGGCCTTCGTTTCCTGCCCGATCTCCAATCTCGTGATCGGCGGCAGCAAGACGATCGCCGACATCACGGTCAGCTATTCGGGCCTCGACAAGTACGGCGTGAAGCGGGTGCGCGACACCGTGACCGCGATCGACGCCGAGCGCAAGCAGGTGCGGCTCGCTTCCGGCGGTTCCCTCGCCTATGACCGGCTCGTCGTGTCGCCTGGCATCGAGTTCATGCTGGACGGGGTGAAGGGGATGACGCCAGCCGCCTTCAGCCAGATTCCCCATGCGTGGAAGGCCGGCGAGCAGACCATCCTGCTGCGGCGGCAGCTTGAATCGATGCCGGACGGAGGAGTGGTCGTGCTCAGCGTGCCGCTGGCGCCATACCGCTGCCCGCCGGGGCCCTACGAGCGTACCTGCCAGATCGCGCACTACCTCAAGACGCACAAGCCGAAGAGCAAGTTGCTGGTCCTCGATGCCAACCCGCAGGTGACATCGAAGGGGCCGCTGTTCACGCGGGTCTGGAAGGAAGACTACGCGGGCATCGTCGAGTATCAGCCCAACATGGCGGTCAGCGAGGTGGACATTGCCGGGCGCCGCTTCATCACGAATCTTGGCGACAACGTGAAGGGCGACGTGCTGAACCTGATTCCTCCGCAGCGCGCCGGGAACATCGCGCGCGACAGCGGGCTGATCACCGCGAACAACCGCTGGTGCGAGGTCGACTGGGTGACGCTGGAATCGATCAAGGTTCCGAACGTGCATGTGCTTGGAGATGCCACCCTGTCGGCACCGGCGATGCCGAAGTCGGGCCATATGGCGAACCAGCACGGCAAGGCAGTGGCGGCCGCGATCGTCGAACTGATGAGCGGACGGAGCGCGATTCCGCCGATGATGGCCAATACCTGCTACAGCTTCGTCGACGATCGGAACGCCGTGCACGTGGACAGCGTGCACCGGTGGAACCCCGAGAAGAAGACCATGGAGACCGTCGCCGGCTCCGGCGGCGTATCCACCCAGGATCGGGCCTCCTGGGCCATGGAGGGCACCTACGCCCAGGCCTGGGCGAAGACGATCTGGGCCGACATGTTGACCTGATGCGTCGCTGCGCACCGGGGCCTATGGGCCCCCGGTGCGCTCGCGGCGATCCCGGGCGAGCGGGATCCGGGCGGGCCGGTCGGCCGCACATCGTCCAGCAAAGGTGGCGGCGCTGCGGCGCCGCTGCTCATTGGCGCCGCGCGAAGGTCGAGATCAGCTCGACGAGTTCGGGTTCACGGCCGGTGTAGAAGTGGTCGGCTCCCGCGATCACCTTCTGGCCGCCCCCGCTCGATCGCGCGACGGCTTCGCGCGCCGCGGCATTCCTGATCACCGGATCCAGGTCGCGCTCGCCTAGGACGTCCAGCACCGGGACGGCCGGCTTGCGCGCGAAGCCTGGGGAATATGGGGCACCGAGTCCCAGGGCAGCCCAGGCGCGATACGCAGGGGCCGGTGTCCGGTCGAAATAGGCATTGGCCATCCGGCTGCCGAGGCTGTGCGAAACCAGTACGACATCGCGGTAGCCGCGGCTCCTGGCCCAGGCGGCCGCGTTGGCAATGCGCTCGGCGGCGTCTCCGAACAGGAGTTCGTAGTGCTCCGAGGGGGCATCGCTCGCCAGCACCGGCATCTGGATCGACAGGGTCGCGTACCCCTTGTCCGCCAGGCTCATCCGCAGCGTGCCGATGATTCCGTGGTCCGGATGCACTCCGATGCCATGGACGATGACGAGCAGCGTCGACGCCGCCCGGTCGGCGCCCGGCGCTTCTGTCAGCAGGCCCAGAAAGGCCCGGCTTGCAGGACCGGGCAGGTCGACCGCTTCGCCGACGACGAGGCCGGGCACCACTTCCGCGCGCCACCGGGCCTCGCGTTCCAGGTCCTGCGTGTGGGCGCTGGCGGCGAGCGAGACAACGACGCACAGGGCGGCCAGTGCAGCGCGCGTCATCGTGGGCTGCCCTCCGAAGGCCGGAAGGCGATGGCACTCGCCTGGGCCGGAAAACGCCCGACCTTGTCCGCGTAGAAGCTGCGCATCATTTCGAGATCGCGCGCCCGATCGCCGCTCATGCGGACGAAGTCCGTCACCCCGATCTCGCGCCGGCGATAGTCGATGTAGGCGAGCGCCACGGGAAGATCGAGTTTCAGGGCAAGGTGATAGAAGCCGGAGCGAATGTAGTCCGTGTGGCGGCGCGTGCCCTCGGGGGAAAGCCCGAGCCAGCACCAGGGCTCCGAACGCATCATCTGCGCCAGCTGCTCGACGGCGCCGCTCGGATGGTGGCGTTCGACCGGGCGGCCGCCCCACAGACGCATCAGGCGTCCGATCGTGGCGCCGGCCAGGCCGCGGAACAGGGTCTCCTTGCCGATCCAGCGGATCGGCAGGTTGATGGCCCATTTCGCGAGCAGCCCGATGACGAAGTCCCAGTTGGACGTGTGCGGATACACGATCGCCACACCCCTGGGTTCCGGCAGGCCGTCGAAGCGCACCTTCCAGCCGGCGCATGCCAGCAGTTGCCGTGCGCCGGCGGCCAGCCAGGGATGGCCGCGGCCGGGTGGCCGATGGAGGTCGGGATTCAACGCGTACCGGTGCTGCCGAATCCGCCCGCGCCCCGTTCCGATGCCGGAAACTCATCGACGATGTTGAAGTGCGCCTGCAAGACGGGAACGATGACGAGCTGCGCGAGTCGCTCGAGCGGGTTGAGGGTGAACGGAGTCGCTCCGCGGTTCCACGTCGACACCATCAGTTCGCCCTGGTAGTCGGAGTCGATCAAGCCGACCAGGTTGCCGAGCACGATGCCGTGCTTGTGACCGAGACCCGAGCGCGGCAGGATCAGCGCCGCGTAGCCCGGATCGGCCAGGTGGATCGCCATACCGGTCCTGACGAGGTGCGTCGTGCCGGGCTCGATCACCAGAGGAGCATCGACGCACGCCCGCAGGTCGAGCCCGGCCGCCCCCGGCGTGGCGTACGACGGCAGCATTGACTGCAGCCGCTGGTCGAGGATGCGCACGTCGATCCTCATCGCTTCGTCCCGCTCCGGCCGAAGACGTGGTCGACGGCCGCCTTGTTCGATGTCTGGAGGGCAATCACGCGAAACGCCGCAAGCAGTCGCGGCACGGCGTACACAAGCAGAGCGACGCCGATCAGGAACGACAAGGCGCCGCCTCGTCCGAACCAGGCGAGCAGGAACACGAGCCCGAATACCCCGGCGACCAGCGCTTTCACGAGCCCGGCGTCGACGTCGGGACGCAGGACTCGCTTGACCGCCTCGTCCACAACGGCTCCCGGCGCCGGCTTGGCCTGCGCTGCGCTTTCGAAGAAGTGGCTGGCGCTCTTCGACGCGCCCGTCGGGGCCGCCGCCGCGAGATTGACGTTGATGTGGTGCTGCGCGAGTCGCTCCGCGGACTCTCGCTGCAGCGCTTCGATGTACGCGACGAAGTCGCCGTCCCGGGGTTCCTGCATGTCAGCGGCGCGCGATCCGGGCGGCGATCTCGGCGACCAACCGGCGCGCCTGTGCCAGCTTGCCGGCGTGCGGCAGCGGGGTGACGCCGGCTGCCTCGACCAGGAACAGTTCCGCGCCGTCGGCGCCGAACGCGTCCTGCGCGCGGTTGGCGACGACCAGCGGCACCTTCTTCGACGCGAGTTTGCGCCGGGCGTTCTCGACCACGTCCTCGCTCTCCGCCGCGAAACCTACGCAGAACGGCGGGGTTGGCAGTGCAGCCACGGTGGCGAGAATGTCAGCGTTGGGCTCGAACCGGAGCGTGGGCGGCGTGGCTTTCGCGTTCTTCTTGATCTTGCGGTCGCTCGGGTTCGCCACCCGCCAGTCGGCCACGGCAGCGACTGCCACGAACACGTCGACCGGCAAGGCTCGCATCACCGCGTCGTGCATCTCGCTCGCGGTGGTGACGTCGACCCGCTTCACGCCGCGCGGCGTGGCCAGCGAGGTCGGTCCGGCCACCAGCGTGACCTCGGCCCCGGCATCGCGCGCGGCGCGGGCCAGCGCGAAGCCGGTCTTGCCCGATGACAGGTTGGTGATGCCGCGTACGGGGTCGATTGGTTCAAAAGTCGGCCCGGCGGTGAGGAGCAACCGCTTGCCAGCCAGTGGCTTCGGCTGGAAGAAGGCGACGATGTCTTCGACCAACTCGCCTGGCTCGAGCATCCGCCCGTACCCGGTCTCGCCGCAGGCCTGGTCGCCCTGCGCGGGTCCCAGAAGCGCGACGCCATCCGCCCGCAACTGCGCGACGTTGCGCTGGGTGGCGGGGTTTTCCCACATCTCGACGTTCATGGCAGGGGCGATCAACAGCGTGGTCCGCGACCGGTTCCGCGCCAAAGCCAGCGTGGTCAACAGGTCGTCCGCCAGTCCGTGCGCGACCCTGGCGATGAAGTGCGCCGTGGCCGGAGCCACCACGATGGCGTCGGCGGCACGGGTCAGCGCTATGTGCGGCATGCCGTTGTCTGCCGCCGCGTGATCCCACTGCTCGGTGGCCACTGGCCGCCCGCTCAGCGCCTGCATCGCGGTTGCCGTGACGAATTGCTGGGCGGCCGCCGTCATGACGACCTGCACGGTCGCGCCCTCGTCCTGCAGGCGGCGTACCAGCTCGCAGGTCTTGTAGGCGGCGATGCCGCCGGTCATGCCGACGACGAGGTGCTTGCCGGTGAGTTCCATGGTCCTATTTTGCTCTTCGAACGCGCAGCAGTTCATCCAGGATCAGCAGCATGGCCCCACCGACGATCGCGCTGTCGGCGACGTTGAAGGCTGGCCAGTGCCAGCCGGCTGCGTGGAAGTCGAGGAAATCGATCACGTGCCCGTAGGCGAGGCGATCGATCACGTTGCCGATCGCGCCCCCGAGGATCAGCGCCAGCGCGAACGAGAACAGCCGCTGGTGGCCGTGCCGGGCGAGCAGGTACAGGATGAACGCCGAGGCGGCGATCCCGATCGCGGTGAGGAAGTGCGCCTGCCAGCCGGACGCCGACGCGAGGAACGAGAACGCCGCGCCCTTGTTGTACGTGAGCACCAGGTTGAAGAAGTCGGTGACGGGCCTGACGTCACCGAAATCGAAGGCGCGCTCCACCAGCGCCTTCGTCGCCTGGTCGATCAGGATGACGAATGCCGCCAGCGCCACCCACGGCAGCATGCGGCGCCCGGTGCTTCCGTTGGCAGCCATCAGGCGATCGTGCGCGGTTCGCCCGCGCCGAACAGGTTCGATACGCAGCGTCCGCACAGGGTCGGATGGTCGGGCGCATGACCGACATCGTCGCGCCAGTGCCAGCAGCGCTCGCACTTGGTCGCCCCGGACGGCGTGACGACAATGGCCTCGTCAGCCTCGCTGCCGACGATCTCGACCCTGGCCTGCGAGGTGATCAGGACGAAGCGCAGGTCGTCGCCGAGCGACTGCAGCAGGGCGGCCCTGGGGCCAGTGGCGCGGATCTCGACCTCCGCCTGCAGGGAGGATCCGATGGCACCCCGTTCGCGCAACTCCTCCAGTCGCTTCTGCACATCGGCGCGGATCGCGCGCAGCGCGGTCCATCGTTCCACCAGTCCCGCCTCGCCGGGGACCTCGGGCAGCGTCGCGAAGGTCTCGGTGAAGATGGTCCCGCCGGTGCGCGCCTTGAAGACCTTCCACGCTTCCTCGGCGGTGAACGACAGCATCGGCGCCATCAGCTTCAGCAAGGCGTCGGTGATGAGGTAAAGAGCGGACTGCGCGGACCGCCGCGCCCCGGAGTCGGGCTTCGTCGTGTACAGGCGGTCCTTCAGGATGTCGAGCCAGAAGGCCCCGAGGTCCTCGGAGGCGAACGTCTGCAGCCGTCCCACGATCGGGTGGTACTCGTAGCGCTCGTAGTCCGCCAGCGACTTCGCCGACACCGACCGCATCATCGCCAGGGCGTAGCGGTCGATCTCGAGCCACTCGTCGACCGGCAGCATGTCACGCGCCGGGTCGAAGTCGCTGACGTTGGCGAGCAGGAAGCGCAGAGTGTTGCGCAGGCGCCGGTAGCTTTCCACCACCCGTTTCAGGATCTCGTCCGACAGCGACAACTCGCCGGAATAGTCGGTGCTCGTCACCCACAGCCGGATGATCTCCGCGCCCAGCGTGTCGGCGACCTTCTGCGGCGCGATCACGTTGCCGAGCGACTTGCTCATCTTGCGGCCCTGGCCGTCGACGACGAAGCCGTGGGTCAGCAGCGCCTTGTAGGGCGGCACCCCGTTCAGCATGCAGGAGGTCAGCAGAGACGAATGGAACCAGCCACGGTGCTGGTCGGACCCTTCGAGGTACATCTCGGCCGGGAAGTGGGACTCGGCGGCGTGCGAGCCGCGCAGCACCGTTTCGTGCGTCGTGCCCGAGTCGAACCAGACGTCGAGCGTGTCGCGGTTCTTCACGTAGTGCTCGGCCTCGTCGCCGAGCAGCTCGCGGGGATCCAGGTCCTGCCATGCCTCGATGCCGCCGCGCTCGACCCGCTTGGCCACTTCCTCGAGCAGGTCGAGCGTTCGGGGGTGAAGTTCGCCGGACTGCCTGTGGACGAAGAATGCCATCGGCGTGCCCCACTGGCGCTGGCGCGACAGCGTCCAGTCCGGCCGGTTGGCGATCATGCCGTTCAGGCGCGCTTTGCCCCACGAGGGATAGAACGCCGTCGCTTCGATGCCCGCAAGCGCCAGTTCGCGCAGCGTCCGGCCACCGTCCCTCGGGGTGGTGTCCATGCCGGCGAACCACTGCGACGTGGCGCGATAGATGATCGGCGTGCGGTGGCGCCAGCAATGCATGTAGCTGTGCGTGAACTTCTCGACGTGCAGCAGCGCTCCGTGTTCGCGGATGACGTCGACGATCTTCGGGTTCGCGTCCCAGATCTTCTGACCGCCGAACAGCGGCAGCCAGTCGGCATAGACGCCGTCGCCCTGCACCGGGTTCAGGATGTGGTCGTCCGTCATGCCATGCGCCTTGCACGACACGAAGTCCTCGACACCGTAGGCCGGCGACGAGTGAACGATTCCGGTGCCTGTGTCCAGCGTCACGTAGTCGCCGAGGTACACCGGCGCATCGCGGTCATAGAACGGATGGCGGAACCGGATCAGCGACAGCGCGTCCCCGCGCGCCTGCGCAATCGTCGTGCCCTTGAGCCCGTATGTTGCCAGGCAGGCGTCCCTGCGCTCCGTCGCCAGCACCAGCAGCCCGCGCCCGGTGTCCACCAGGTCGTAGCTGAACTCCGGATGGATGTTCAGCGCCTGGTTGGCGGGGATCGTCCATGGCGTGGTGGTCCAGATCACCGCCGCAACCGGTTGCGGCGGCAGATCGGCGAGGTTGAATGCCTGCGCGAGCTTCGCCCGCTCGTCGTCGCGCAGCGGGAACGCGACGTCGATCGCGAGGTCGACCTTGTCCTGGTACTCGACCTCGGCCTCGGCCAGAGCCGAGCCGCAGTCGAAGCACCAGTTGACCGGCTTCAGCCCGCGGAAGACGAATCCCTTGGCGATGATCTTCGCCAGCGCGCGGATCTCGTCGGCCTCGTTGCGGAAGTTCATCGTCGTGTACGGCTGGTCCCACTGCCCGAGCACGCCCAGACGCTTGAAGTCCTTCTTCTGGCGCTCGATCTGCTCCGTGGCCCAGGCGCGCGACTTCGCGATCACCTCGCGCGCCGGCAGGTGCTTGCCGTACTTCTTCTCGATCTGGATCTCGATCGGCATGCCGTGGCAGTCCCAGCCAGGGACGTACTGCGCGTCGAAGCCCGCCATCTGGCGGCTCTTCACGACGACATCCTTCAGGATCTTGTTGACCGCGTGACCGATGTGGATGTCGTTGTTCGCATACGGCGGGCCGTCGTGCAGGATCCACTTCGGACGCCCGATCGACGCCGCGCGGACCTGCTGGTAGATCCCTTCCTCGTCCCATGCACCGATCCACTGCGGCTCGCGCCTGGCGAGATCGCCGCGCATCGGGAACGGCGATTCGAGCAGGTTGAGCGGGTACTTCCGGGTCGCCGGATCAGAGCCCGGCTTGCCGGGGTGGGCGGTCTTCTTGGTTTCGTCTGGCATGGGAACTCGGCCCCCTCGGGCTCTTCGAGTTGGTGAATCGTTGGGTGGTCACGCCGGCGTGCCTGCGAGGACCGCGCGCGCCTGGTCGGCATCGCAGCGTATCGCGGCCGCCAGCGCGTCCAGTGTCTCGTACTTGCGCTCTTCCCGCAGCTTCTTCACGAATTCGACGCTGACCAGTTCGCCGTAGATCTCGCGCTCGAAGTCGAACAGGTGCACCTCGAGCAGCCAGCGGCCCTGCTGGTCGATGGTCGGCCGCAGGCCGATGCTCGCCACGCCGTGGACGGGACCGCGGCCGATGCCGTGCACGCGAACGGCGAAGATGCCGTGCACCGCAGGGTGGGCGTGGGCGATGCGCAGGTTCAGCGTGGGAAAGCCCATCGAGCGGCCGAGCTTGCGCCCGTGCAGCACGTGGCCGCTGATTGCATACGGTCGTCCCAGCAGGCGCCCGGCCCGGCCGAGGTCGCCGGCCGCGAGCGCGGTGCGTACGGCCGTGCTGGAAATGCGCTCGCCGCCATCGTCGAAGGTCGGCATCTGTTCGAGCTGGAAGCGGCCCTGGGCCGCGTACTGCTGCAGCAGGGCATTGTCGCCCGCGCGTTTCGCGCCAAAGCGGAAGTCATCGCCGACCAGCAGCCAGCGCACGTCGCAACCGTCGAGCAGGACGCGCTCGACGAAGTCGACTGCGCTCAGCTGCGCGAAGCGGCGATTGAAGTGCTGGATGAAGACGCGGTCGACGCCGGCGGCCTCGAGTGCGTCGAGCTTGTCGCGCAAATTCGAGATGCGCATCGGCGCGGCCGTCGGTGCGAAGAACTCGCGCGGGTGCGGTTCGAACGTCATCACCGCGGAGGCCAGGCCGAGCCGCCGGGCGGCTGCCGTGACGCGGGCGAGCAGCGCCTGGTGGCCGCGATGGACACCGTCGAAGTTGCCCACCGTGAGGGCGCACGGCTGGCGATGGGCGGGCCGCGGGATGCCGCGGAAGATCTGCATGGACCGGATGACAGGGCGTGAAGGCCAATCCGCAATTATACGGGCGGCCCCTCGCACTTCTTTGATTTTCAATCGGTTTCACGCCTCGCAGCAGGGCGCTCGGTACAATCGGAGCGAATGACAAGCAAGAACATCGTGGTCCTGATCTCGGGTCGGGGGACCAATCTCGAGGCGTTGCTCAATGCCGCGGCCGACGAGCGGTGGGAAGACACGCCAGGCGCGCGAGTCGCCGCCGTCATCAGCAATCGCGGCGATGCGGCGGGGCTGGCGATTGCGCGGAAATTCGGCATTCCCTGGCACGTGGTGCTGCACACCGAGTTCGGATCGCGCGAATCGTTCGACGAAGCGCTTGCCCGGACGGTCGATCGCTACGCGCCTGCGCTGGTCGTGCTCGCCGGCTTCATGCGCGTGCTGACCCCCGGATTCGTGCGTCGCTACGAGGGCCGGCTGGTCAACATCCATCCTTCGCTGCTGCCGCTGTTTCCGGGCTTGCACACGCACCGCAAGGCGCTTGCCGCCGGAGTCCGGGTGCACGGCGCCACCGTGCACTTCGTGTCGCCCGATGTGGACAACGGCGCGATCATCGCGCAGGCGGTCGTGCCGGTGCGGCCGGAGGACGACGAGGCGTCGCTCGCGGCCCGCGTGCTCGAGGAAGAGCATCGGCTGCTTCCGCGGGCGGTGAAGCTCGTCCTGGAGGGGCGCGTGCGGTGCGAGAACGAGCGCGTCGTGCTGGACCGGGTCGGCGCCGACGAACTGGCGCTGCTGGCGCCATGAGTGCCCGTCGTCCGCCGCGTCCTGCCGGCGCCAAGCCACGGCGCGCACGTTCGTCGGGCGATGGTTCCCGGTCATTCGAGCCGCGCGCCCAGTCCCGCTCCCGTTCGCGCTCCGCCGAGCCGGCGCGCCGTCACGCTGCGGACGAGTATGGTTCGGGGCCGCGGCCCCGCGTCACGGCCCTCGTGATCGACAGCGTGGCGGAGGCGCTCGCCACCATCCTGCGCTTTGACGGGCCCGCCGACGTCCTCATGTCGCGCTTCTTCCGGCAGCACCACGCGCTCGGCAGTCGCGACCGCAGCCAGATCGCCGAGGCGATCTTTCACGCGCTGCGGCGGTATGCAACGCTGGGGTGGGTCATGCAGCCGGCGCACCCGGTCCGAGCGCCGCGCCTGGCGGCGCTGGTGACGCTGGCCCGGCAGCACGGCCTCGATGCCCTGGACCCGCGGGCACTGCGCGGCGACGTCAATGCGGTCAAGCACGCGCTCGCAGTCGACCTGTCGACTGCGCCCGCTTCGGTGCGGGCCGAACTGCCGCACTGGCTCTTCGCCGAGATCGAGCGGCAGTA
>JAOUJD010000272.1 GCA_029883565.1 Burkholderiaceae bacterium | reverse complement strand
CGAGGCCGCCGGCGAATACGCGCGCATCGCGACCCAGGTGGCGAAGGACGCCGCCGCCATCGCGCTGATGGACAACGACAGCACGACCAGCCTGAAGGGAATGCCCTCCGGCTCGAAGGTCGTGGCCTGGAACGAGCCCCTGTCGCTGGATGACGTGAAGGCGGTGGGCAAGGCGCTTGGCTGCTCCGTGAACGACGTGCTGCTGGCGTCGGTCGCCGGCGCGATCCGTTCCTATCTGGTCGAGCGTGGCGAGGACGTCGAGGGGTGCGAATTGCGGGCGATGGTGCCGGTCAACCTGCGCGACCCGAAGAAGTGGCGCGAACTCGGCAACAAGTTCGGGCTGGTACCCCTGCTGCTGCCGGTCGGCATCGAGAACCCGGTGGCACGCGTATTCGAGGTGCAGCGCCGGATGAACGCGCTGAAGACCAGCTACACCGCGGTCCTGACGGTCGGCATCCTCGGGCTGGTCGGGCTGGGGCCGCGCCAGTTGCAGAAACAGGCGCTCGACTTCCTGGCGCGCAAGGGCACGGCGGTGATGACCAACGTGCCGGGTCCGCAGCAGCCGTTGTACATGGCCGGGGCGATGATCCGCCGCATCATGGTGTGGGTGCCGCAGTCGGGGGACATCGGCGTCGGGGTCTCGATCCTGTCCTACGCGGGTGGCGTGCAGTTCGGCCTCATCACCGACAAGCGCCTGTGTCCCGAGCCGCAGCGGATCATCGACCGCTTCGCGCCTGAATTCGAGAAACTGGTGCTCGCGCTGTGCATGCTGCCGTGGGACCAGCCGGTCGATCCGGACGAGGCGCAGAGCTGGCTGTTTCCGAGCGTGCCGGGGCCGTCTGCACCGGCCGCGCCGAAGGCAAGGCGTGCGGTGGCGCGCAAGGCCGGCGCCGCGCGCCGCCCCGCCAAAGCAGCGAAGAGCGCCCCGCCGGTGGAGACCGCGGCCGAACCGGCGAGCGCAGCGCCGGAGACGGCGCGACCGGCCGGCATCCGGACTCGCCGCTCGGCCTTCAGCGCCGCGCGCGAGTCGGAGTAGCCGGTGACGGAGGCATTGTTCCGCAGCGACGCCTACCTCGCTCGCTGCGATGCCGTCGTCACCCATGTCGCGGACGACGGCGTGGAACTCGACCGCACGGTGTTCTATCCGCTCGGCGGCGGCCAGGCCGGCGACACCGGCTGGCTCGCACTCTCTGACGGCACCCGGCTGCGCGTGACGGACGCGCGCAAGAGCAGACGCGAAGGCGCCACGCCGGACGACACGCTGCACGTGCTCGATCCAGCAAGCGGCTGGAAGGACCGCCTCGCAGTCGGCCGCGCCGTCAGCGCGGAGGTCGAGTGGGAGCGGCGCCATCGCCACATGCGGTTCCACACGGCGACCCACCTGCTGTGCGCCGTGGTGAAGCAACTGGTCGACGGCTGCAGCATCACCGCCGACTACGCGCGGCTCGACTTCGCGATGACGGACCTGCTCGACAAGGAGCAGGTGCAGGCGGGCCTCGATCGCCTGATCGCCGAGGCCCATCCGGTGTCGTGCGAGTGGATCACGGACGAGGAGATGCTCGCCAACCCGCAGCTGGTCAAGTCGATGAGCGTGAGCCCGCCGGTCGGTTTCGGCCGCGTGCGGCTGCTGCGCGTGCAGGACGTCGACCTGCAGCCGTGCGGCGGCACGCACGTGAAGAACACGAGCGAGATCGGCCACGTGCGGGTGGCGAAGATCGAGAAGAAGAGCGCACGGACCCGCCGGGTGGTGCTCGAGTTCGCGGACTGAACGCGCACGGGCGCACACGCGATCGGCGCCAGCCGATCGCGTGCGCCCTCGGCGCTTAATGAAAATCGCGGCTGGGTGCCGTGAGCTGGCCGAGCAGCGGCGAGTGGTCCTCGAGCCGCGCAGCGATCAGGTGCACGATCGGCGTGACGCCGCTCGTGACGCGCTCGACGTGGCCGTACACCGTCAGCAGCGTCGAGCCCAGCATCGCGCGCCGGTACTTCTCGCCGGTCGTGTTCCACACGACCACGTTCACCGTGCCGGTCTCGTCCTCGATCGTGATGAAGGTGACGCCGCTCGCGGTGCCCGGGCGCTGCCGGCAGGTCACGATGCCGGTGGTGCGCACGCGCTGCTGGTCGCGGGCGCGGCCGATCTGCTCGGCCGACAGGTAGCCCCTGGCGTCGAAGCGCTCGCGCAGCAGCGCGAGCGGGTGGCGGCGCAGCGTCAGCGCCGTGTGGTGGTAGTCGGCGACGATGTCCTGGCCTTCGGTCGGCGGCAGCAGGTCGACCTGCGGTTCAGCGGCCGTGGCCGCGGCGAGCGGCGCGGCGCGCGGCGCGTCGGCGTCGACGCCGAGCGCGGCCCACAGCGCCCGGCGGCGGTGGCCCGACAAGGCGGCAAGCGCGTCGGCCTTCGCCAGCGCGTTGGTCTCGCCGCGCCCGAGCACGGCGCGGCGCGCGAGGTCCTGCGGGTCGGCGAAAGGCGCGGCGCGGCGCGCGGCGGCAATGCGCTCGCCCGCCGCCTCGGCAAGGCCGGCGACGAGTTCGAGGCCGAGGCGCACGGCGGGCCTGCGTGGATCGGCGCGCGATGGCTCGAGCGTGCAGTTCCAGTCGCTCACGGTAACGTCGATCGGCCGCACCTCGACGCCGTGGTTCATGGCATCGCGCACGATCTGCGCCGGGGCGTAGAAGCCGAGCGGCTGCGAATCGAGCAGCGCCGCGCAGAACGCCGCCGGCTCGTGGCATTTCAGCCACGACGACACGTACACCAGCAGGCCGAAGCTCGCCGCGTGACTCTCGGGAAAGCCGTATTCGCCGAAGCCCTGGATCTGCCGGTAGATCTGCTCGGCGTACTCGGCGGTGTAGCCACGCGCCAGCATGCCGCTGATCAGCTTGTCGCGGAACGGCCCGATGCCGCCCTTGCGCCGCCATGCCGCCATCGCGCGCCGCAGCTTGTCGGCTTCGCCCGGCGTGAAGCCGGCGGCAACCACCGCCAGCTGCATCACCTGCTCCTGGAAGATCGACACGCCGAGCGTGCGCTCGAGCACCGCCTTCACCGCATCGGACGGGTAGGTGACCGGCTCGAGCTTCTGCCGGCGCCTCAGGTATGGATGCACCATGCCGCCCTGGATCGGGCCGGGCCGCACGATCGCCGTCTCGATCACCAGGTCGTAGAAGCAGCGCGGCGCCAGCCGCGGCAGCATGTTCATCTGCGCGCGGCTCTCGACCTGGAACACGCCGAGCGAGTCGCCCCGGCACAGCATCTCGTAGACCTGCGGGCACTCGGCCGGGATGTCCTGCAGCCGCAGCCGGAAGTCGGGGCCGCATTCTTCGGAAGCGCCCGATTTCCTGAACCGCGTGACGTGCTCGAGCGCGCGCCGCACGCAGGACAGCATGCCGAGCGCGAGCACGTCGATCTTCAGCAGGCCGAGCGCGTCGAGGTCGTCCTTGTCCCACTGGATCACGGTGCGCTCGTCCATCGCGGCGTTCTCGATCGGCACCAGGCGGTCGAGGCGGTCGCGCGCGATCACGAAGCCGCCGGAATGCTGCGACAGGTGGCGCGGGAAGCCGATCACCTCCTGCGCGAGGGCGGCCAGTTCGGCGATGACCGGATGCTGCGGATCGAACCCCGCCTCCTCGAGCCGCTGCGGGATGATCCTGCGCCCGTCCCACCACGCCATCGTCTTCGCCAGCCTGTCGACCTGGTCGAGCGAGAGTCCCAATGCCTTGCCGACGTCGCGCAGCGCGCCCCTGGGCCGGTAGGTGTGCAGCGCCGCGGT
>JAOUJD010000271.1 GCA_029883565.1 Burkholderiaceae bacterium | reverse complement strand
GGCGGTCCAGGCACTCCTGGAGGCGATCGAGAGCTCCGGCTGCCAGATGGAACGCAACGGCCAGCTGCACGACGCCAAGGCGGCCGCCGCGCACCTGCGGATGAAGCTCGAGAATTCGGGCCGCGTATCGATGCCGGCGGAGCAGTTCATCGATCGCATCGCCAGCGGCAGCAGCATCAGCGGCACCCCCTACCGGGTGCACTGCGCCGGCCAGCCGCCGGTCGACAGCGGCGCGTGGCTGCGCGCGCGCCTGGTGGGCATCGAGCCGAAGCGCTGATGCCACGCTGGCCGCGCATCGCCATCGGAGCCGTGGGGGCCGCGCTGGCGGTTCCGGCCGGTTATCTGCTCTGCGCCCTGGTGTTCGGACTGGTTCCCGTCAACGCCGGCTTCCGATCCGCAGTGGACGGCGTCCCCGTCTTCGTGCGGACCAACGGGATTCACGCCGAGCTGGTGCTGCGAACGGACGCGGCGGGCGTGGACTGGAGCCGCGACCATCCCGCGACCGACATGAAGGCGCTGGCGTCGCCGCAGGCATGGATCGCGTTCGGCTGGGGTGACCGCGCCTTCTTCGCGAACACGCCGACCTGGGCCGATCTCGATGCACGCACCGCGCTCGTGGCGCTCAGCGGCAGCGGCGACGGCGCGATGCACGTCGAGTACATCCGCGCGCCGGACATCTACCGCGGCCGCGAAGTGCGACTGAGTCCGGCGCAGTACGCGCGGCTGGTCGAGTACATCCGGGCGTCGTTCGCGCGCGACGCAAGGGACGCGCCGCCGCACCGCCTGCCGGACCCGGGGTACTTCGACACCGATGCCTTCTACGCCGCGGTCCCGCGCTACGCGTTCTGGTTCACATGCAACGACTGGGTGCGCCGCGGACTGGCCGCGGCGGGCGTGCGCGCGCCGCTGTGGTCGCCGTTCGACACGGCGATCTTCTTCCAGCTCGACCGACTCTGAATCCGGCGCGCCGCGCCGCGGGCCGGGCGCTCAGCCGGTCGGCGGAACGTAGCCCTGCGCGGCGTCAGCGCCTTCGCCGAAGAAGTGCTTCTCCATCTGGGTCAGCAGGTACTTGCGGGCGCGCGCGTCGGCGAGGCTCAGCCGGTTCTCGTTGACCAGCATGGTCTGGTGCTTCAGCCAGCCGGCCCAGGCTTCCTTGGAGACGCTTTCCCAGATGCGCTTGCCGAGGTCTCCCGGCACCGGCGGGAAGTCCAGTCCCTCGGCTTCCCTGCCGAGCTTCACGCAATTGACCATTCTTGCCATCGCAGAGCTCCTAGATCTGTTTCAGCAGCACCTGCGAGCGGCGCTGCCAGTTGTACATGTTCTGCCTGGCCTCCGGCAGGTCGTCGACCGTGGCCGGCCGGAAGCCGCGCTTGATGAAGAAGTGCGCGGTCCGTGTCGTCAGCACGAACAGGCTCGTGATGCCGGCCGCCCGCGCGCGCTGCTCGATCCGCTTCATCAGGCGCTCGCCGTCGCCGTAGCCCTGGTAGTCCGGGTGCACCGTCAGGCAGGCCAGCTCGCCCATGTGCTCCCGCGGGAACGGGTACAGGGCGGCGCAGCCGAAGATGAAGCCGTCGTGCTCGAGCACCACGAAGCGATCGATCTCGCGCTCGATCAGTTCGCGCGGCCGCTTGACCAGGGTGCCGTCCGCCTCGAGCGGCTCGATCAGCTTGATGACGCCACCGACGTCGTCCGGCGTCGCTTCGCGCATCTTCTCCAGGTTTTCCGGAGAGACCATCGTGCCCACGCCGTCGTGGGTGAAGAGCTCGGCGAGCACGCCCCCGTCCAGCGAGTACGGCAGGATGTGGGCGCGCGCCACGCCGCCCTTGCACGCCTTGACGGCGTACTTCAGGTTGAAGGCGGGGTCGCCCTTCACTGCGGCGGCGCTCAGCATCGCTTCGGCGTCCTGCACCGAGAGCTCGCTCTTCAGCTCACCGTCCGCGCCGCGGATGCCGTCCGTCTCGGTCAGCAGGATCAGCTTCTCGGCCTTGATCGCCGTGGCGACGCTGCACGCCAGGTCTTCCATCGTCAGGTTGAACGCCTCGCCGGTCGGCGAGAAACCGAGCGGGGACAGCAGCACGATGGCCCCGTTGGCCAGCGTGAACTTGATCGCGTCGGCGTCGACCTTGCGCACCACGCCGGTCAGCGCGTAGTCGACTCCGTCGATGACCCCGAGCGGGCGAGCCGTGACGAAGTTGCCGCTGACCACACGCACTTTCGAGTGCGCCATCGGGGTGGCGGGCAGGCCCTGCGAGAACGCCGCTTCGATGTCGAGCCGGATCTCGCCCGACGCCTCCTTCGCGCATTCGAGCGCGGCGCTGTCGGTGATGCGCACGTCGGCGTGGAAGCGGGCCGGCACGCCCTTCAGTACCAGCTGCGCCTGCACCTGCGGGCGCGATCCGTGCACCAGCACCAGACGGATGCCCATCGCAGACAGCAGCGACAGGTCGTGCACGAGGCGATTCAGCCCGCCCGCCTCGACCAGTCCGCCCGAAAACGCCACGACGAAGGTGCGGCCGCGGTGCGCGTGCACGTAGGGAGCCACCTGGCGCAGCCAGGCGACGAAGCGCGCGTGGTCGTCGATTGTCTCGACCTGGGGCGCGGGGGCGGCGTCGTTCATCGGCAAAAGTATACTGACCGGCCCGCGTTCGCCCCGAGCGCGCCTTCGTCCACCGGGACACGATCATGACCACGCCGCGTTAGCGCGCGGCCGCCGATGCAGCACCACCGCCGAGACAACGCGTCCGGGTCCCCGCGACCCCCCCGTCGTCGTGCGCCGCTGCCGGCCATCACCTTCCCCGAGGAATTGCCCGTCTCCGGTCGCCGCGAGGACATCGCGCGCGCGATCGAAGCGCACCAGGTCGTGATCGTCAGCGGGGAGACCGGCTCGGGCAAGACGACCCAGTTGCCGAAGATCTGCCTCGCGCTCGGGCGCGGCGAGCGCGGGCTGATCGGCCACACGCAGCCGCGCCGGATCGCGGCGTCGACGATCGCGCGCCGCATCGCGCAGGAGCTCGGCACGCCGCCGGGCGAGGTCGTGGGCTACAAGGTGCGCTTCACCGACCACACGCGGCCGGGCGCGTCGATCAAGCTGATGACCGACGGCATCCTGCTCGCGGAGACGCAGGGCGATGCGCTGCTCGCCGCGTACGACACGCTGATCATCGACGAGGCGCACGAGCGGTCGCTGAACATCGACTTCCTGCTCGGCTACCTGAAGCAGCTGCTGCCGCGGCGCCCGGACCTGAAGGTGCTCATCACGTCCGCCACGATCGACGCCGAACGTTTCGCGAAGCACTTCGCCGGCCGCGACGGGCCGGCGCCTGTCATCGAAGTGTCGGGCCGGCTCTATCCGGTCGAGATTCGCTACCGGCCGATCGCGGACGAGGACGACACCGACGACCGCACGCTGATGGACGCGATCGTCGACGCCGTGGACGAACTGGCCGGCGTCGGCCGCGGCGACGTGCTCGTCTTCCTGCCGGGCGAGCGCGAGATCCGCGAGGCGGCCGAGGCGCTGCGCAAGCATCACCCGCCCGCGACCGAGATCCTGCCGCTGTTCGCCCGCCTGTCGGTGGAGGAGCAGGAGCGGGTGTTCAAGCCGGGCGGGGCGGGGCGGCGCATCGTGCTCGCCACCAACGTGGCGGAGACCTCGCTCACCGTGCCCGGCATCCGCTACGTGGTCGACACCGGGATGGCGCGCGTGAAGCGCTACTCCTACCGCAACAAGGTCGAGCAGCTGCAGATCGAGGCGATCTCGCAGGCGGCCGCGAACCAGCGTGCGGGCCGCTGCGGCCG
>JAOUJD010000044.1 GCA_029883565.1 Burkholderiaceae bacterium | reverse complement strand
GTAGGGAATCGCGAGGATCACGACATCGGCGGCGGCGATCGCTTCCTGGGTCGTGCCGATCCTCGCAAGCGGGCCTAGTCCGATGACTGCGTCGCGGTACTTCGCCGGATCCGGCACGCCGAGAGCGACGGACTCGCCCTTGGAGACGAGCGCCTTTGCGAGTGCCATGCCGACATGGCCGGCGCCGAGGATGGAAACTGCCATTCTTGCTCCTTGTGTTGTTGCCTGGCCCTGCCTCGCCCCGCCCGAGGCGCGCGCTGACCGCCCGTGCACCGCCTATCGGCCCAGCGTGTCGATCACGAGACGGGCGGTCTCTGCGCCAGAGAAGTTCTGCTGCCCCGTGACCAGGTTGCCGTCGCGCACTGCAAATGATCGCCACAGACCGGCCTGAATGAAATTCGCGCCAAGCGCCTTCAGTTCGTCTTCCACGCGCCAAGGCATCACGTGCCTGTCGCGCGGAAGGAGGCCGTAGCTCCACACCGCGTTGTCGGCGAAGTCCTCCTCGACGTTGGCGAAGCCCGTCACCGTCCTGCCCTTCACCAGAGCTTCGCCACTGGGCAGCCTCGCGTAGCGCAGGATAGCGGTGCCATGGCACAACGCGGCTGCGACCTTGCCGGCCAGGTAGAACTCGACGAACTTGGCGTGCAGGTCGGTCGCGCCCTCGAAGCTGAACATCGGCGCCTGGCCGCCGGCAACGACGATGGCGTCGAAGCGGGCCGTGTCGATGGAGGCGACCCTGGGGGTGTCCTGCACCAGCTTCATCAGTTCCGGCGTGTGGATGAACCCCTGGCTGACCAGGTCCGTCTTGCTGTAGCCGCTGGCGTCATTCGGGTCGCTCATCGCGTCGGCTTCGCACCTGCCGCCGTCCGGGCTGAAGACTTCGACCTCATAGCCGGCCTCGTCGAAGGCCAGGTAGGGATGCGTCAGTTCGCTCCACCAGAAACCGACCGGCCAGCCCGTGGTGGTCGATATCGCGGGGTTGGCGATGACGATGGCGATGCGCCTGGGCGCGCCTCGGCGGGAAACGTTGGGGTCTTTCAGGCTCACGACGCGCTCCGGCTTTCGTTCGCTGGCGACAGTATTGCCATCGGCGAATTTCAGATAAATCCGTCAAAATCCGACTTACTGTTACCACATTAGGCAACTATGGAACTGGCCCAGCTCGCGGCGTTCGTGAAGGTGGTGCAGGCCGGCAGCTTTACGCGGGCGGCGGAGAGCATGGGCACGCAGAAGGCGCACCTGTCACGCGTCATCTCGAACCTGGAGAGGACGCTGGGCGCCCGCCTGCTCGAGCGCACGACCCGGTCGCTGTCCCTCACCGAGATCGGACGCGAGATCTTCGAGCGCGCCGTCGGCATCCTGGGCGCAGTCGATGATGCCGAGCGGGTGGCCCACAGGATGCACGCCGAGCCGCGCGGAACCTTGCGGCTGACCTGCGGCGTCGAGTTCGGCATGATCGCGGTCAGCCGCTGGATCGCCGAGTACCTCGAGCGCTATCCGCAGGTCAGCGTCGAAGGTGACTTCACCGGCCGCGTTGTCGACATCGTGCACGAGGGATTCGATCTGGCGATCCGCGTCGGCGCGCTCGCCGATTCGAGCCTCGCGGCGCGCAGGCTCGGCGAGCTCGAGTACGGCCTCTTCGCCTCACCGGCCTATCTGGCCCGGCGCGGCATGCCACGCTCGCCGGAAGCACTGGCCGGACACGAGCTGCTGCGCTTCAGCGGCGGCAGCCACCGCCAGGGCTGGCGCCTGACGAAAGGGAACCTGGAGCACCGCGTGGAGGCAGCGGCAAAGCTGCACGTGAACAACAGTTTCGCGGTGCGAGACGCGGCGATCCACGGACTGGGCATCGCGCAGCTGCCGCTGGCGGTCGCCCGCGATGCGCTGCTGGCGGGAACTCTGACGCGCGTGCTGCCCTCGTGGCAGCCCCCGTCGGTGCCGGTGCACGCCGTGTTCCCCGGAACGCGCTACCTGACCCCCAAGGTGAGGGCCTTCATCGATCATGCGGTCGAAGGGTTCGACGCGCTCAGGGAAGGCCGCCGGGCTCCAGCCGGCGCCTAGGCCGCGCGCTCGCCTCAATCCTTCCGATCCTGTCCGTGGAGACGATGGGCCAATCGGAGTCTGCCTCGGTGTCGACCGGTCCGCGTGCATGCCCGCGCTGCTGCGACTCAGGACCGCGCACGCAGGATCGGGGAGGCGCGGCCGAGTCCACGCCTATGCCACAGAGGGCGTTCGGGAAAGAGGCGCGGCAGGCCGTCGGCCTCGCGCAGATCGTCGCGCCGGATTCCGAGGCGTGGCGCGCCTTCGTGCGCGAGAACAACGTGCCCCAGGAGCGGGGGACGGACCTCTGTCTCGCAATCCAGCCGATCCAGACGCTCACGCCGACCTGACGACCCTGCAGTTGATGCGCGGCGAAGCCTGCCGCCGGCAGCGGCTTCTCCCAATCAGGCCGCCAGCCGGCCGGCCGCTTCGTCGATTTCCGCCATCAGCTCGCGATAGTCCGATGCGACCGGAAACTGCGGGAACTGCGCGGCGATCGCCGGCGGCGGGTGGATGAAGAAGCCGGCGTCTGCGGCGCCCAGCATCGCGGTGTCGTTGAACGAGTCACCGGCCGCAAGCACCTGGTAGTTCAGGCTCTTGAGCGCATTTACCGCGGCGCGCTTGGGGTCTCGCTGGCGCAGCCGGTAGTCGCTGACGAATCCATCGGCGTCAATCTCGAGGCGGTGACAGAACAGTGTCGGCCGGCCGAGCTGGCGCATCAGCGGATCAGCGAACTCGTAGAACGTGTCGGACAGAATCACGACCTGGTAGCGCGCGCGCAGGGCGTCGAGGAACTCGCGCGCGCCGGGCAGCGGCGCCATCGCAGAGATCACCGCCTGGATGTTGGAGAGCCTGAGCCCGTGTTGTCGCAGCAGGGCGATGCGCCAGCGCATCAGCTTGTCGTAGTCGGGCTCGTCGCGTGTAGTGCGGCGGAATTCGGCGATGCCGGTATTCTCGGCGAAGGCAATCCAGATCTCCGGGACGAGGACACCTTCGAGATCGAGACAGACGATTTGCATGATGGAATCGGCGCACCGCTGGACCGGCGCGCAGGGATCAGGACTTCGGCGAGCATAGAGTACGCGGGGCGACTCGGTCCGACTCACAGTCCAGGGGAGCCGGCGCGCCAACGCCCGGTCCCGGCCGACCGCGGCCGGCCCCTGCGCGCATTCAGCGGCAGTTGACCGGCAGCCAGTTCTTCGGGAGGTCGGTCTTGTTGGCCGCCATCACGGTCATCTTTTCGGGCGCTGCCGCAAAGCCGCACACCCAGGCCACGGGCACGATGGGAGCATCCTCGACTACCGCAGGGCGCAGACTCAAGGTCATGCCACGGAGCGCGCCATTGGCCTGGTTGCCGAACACCACGTGGATGGCTCCCGCTTCGACCGTCAGCGACTTGACGTAGTTGCTGACCACCTTGTCGGCCGCGGGCAAGCCTGCCTCGGCGTTGTCGTCGGGGAACTTCCTGGCGGTTGCCCAGGCGGCGGCGATGGGCCCTTTGGCGATGTCGGTCAACCGCATTGCCTCGACGACTTGTTCGCGGATGTATTTATCGCGATACAGCGGAACTGCCATCAGTGCCAGGATGGCGATGATCGCCACCACCACCATCAGCTCGATCAGGGTGAAACCACGCGCTGACGGCGTCGCGCTTGTGTGGGGCTTGTTCATGTGAGCCGCTGGCCGGGAGTTACGCACGCGGACATTCTGCGTTATCTGCAGCCCCGAAGTTCGATTTGAAGGCAACACGCGCGGGTCGCGCCGGAATTTCCGGAAGCCGCACACCGCGAGGCGCGCTATCCCAGCTAGAAACCCCTGCGCACACTTCGCGCACCAGGTCCCGCTGGAATCGCCGCCAACGCGGCGTGCTCCAGCCTCGTGCCGTGCCGGGGCGGCGGGCAGCACCCCCGCAACAGCGCGCGACGCCATGGACCACCGCACGCAACTCTGGACATCCAGCGCGTCGATCATCGTTCGGTTTCCCTTTCGGCCCGCAGGGCTTCAACGCACCGACCTGCGGGACGCGGGCCGATGGCCGTAGACTATCTGCGCAATGAAAAGTGGATTGAAGCAACGGTTGGGTTGCATGAGGAACCTTGCCGCGATTTCCGCAGCCACCGTCCTGGGCCTGTTGTCTCCGATGGCCAGCGCAATCGAAGAGCCAAAGTACACCGTGGTGCGCGAGTACGACGGTTTCGAGATCCGCGAGTACGCACCGTACCTCGTTGCTGAAGTCGTTGTCCCTGGACCCGCCGAGGAGGCCGGCAACCAGGGCTTCCGCATCCTGGCGGCCTATATCTTTGGAGGCAACAAGGGCGAACGGAAGATTTCGATGACCGCGCCGGTTGCGCAGGCGCCTGCGCCCGTCAAGATGGAGATGACCGCGCCAGTGACCCAGGCTTCCGTCAACGACGGGTACGTCGTGCAGTTCACGATGCCCGGCGAGTACACGCTCGAGACGCTGCCCGAGCCACTGGACCCGCGGGTCAAGCTCAAGGAAGTTTCGGGCGGCCGTTTCGCCGTCATCCGATACTCGGGCACCTGGTCCGAGCAAAACTACAAGCAGCACCTGGAGAAGCTGGAGCGCGGCGTCGAGGCAGCCGGGCTGCGTACGACCGGCAGCCCGGTCTACTCCCGATACAACGCCCCGTTCGTGCCCTGGTTCATGCGACGCAACGAAATATGGCTCAAGCTCGATGGCGGCCTTCGCCGATGAGCTGCTGCGCCGACGGATCCTAGCCGGGCTGCGCGACCACCGCCCCGGCCGTGGGCACCGGGGCCGCTTGGCCCGCGACCGTTACCCACCGACCTGCCCGCCGCTGTTCGACCCAAGGCTGTCCGGGATCGATGCGCAACAGGTGCAGCCAGCCGTGGTCGACGAGGTCGCGCACCACGGCGTGCCTCGCGACGACGGCGTCGACGGCCTCACGCGGCGCTTCGATGAACACCGACAGGCGCAGCGGCGTGTGGCGCAGGGCCTGCCCGTCGTGCAATGACTGCAGCGGCAGGCCGATGCGCAGATCGCCGCCGTTGCCCTCGAAGACACCGATGCGCCCGCCAACGACGTTGTGCAGCACCTTGTTGCCGCTGCCGTAGCGACGGTTGTCGACGGTCGAGGCGTGGTACTGCAGGTTGATCCAGTTCGTCACCACCATCGGTGCGGTCATGATGAGTTCCAGCACGGCGAGATCCTCGTCCTGGCGGTAGTCGTAGTCGTGAAGGAAGCTGCGCCCGCCGAGGTCCAGACCTTGGGTGCGCCGGCGTGGCGCGACGATGAACGCCGCGCAGTCCGCCAGGGCCCACTCGGGGCGCACCTGCGCCCAGTCGTTGGCACGCTCGCGCACGGCCTTTGCCAACGCCTCGGCGTCGGCGGCCAGCCGGACGAGTCCTAGCCGGCTTGCGCGTTCGGCGCGTGCCCGGCGGCCTGCCTCGGTCAGTGCCCTGCGAAGGCGCGCCAGCTCGCCGGCCCGAGCGGGCGGCACGCGGTCCGTGTCGAAGAGCACGACATCGTCGGTCGTCGTGTTGTGCAGGCCGGGAACGAAGTGCGTGCCGGGCGGGATGGCGACGCCCAACGCGTCCAGGGCTGCGCGCACCGCAGGGGTGTTCAGCATGTCGGCGAGCGCACGGGCGTTGACTTCGCCGGTCTGGCCACCGCACGCGCCGCAGTCCAGGCCCGCAGCGTGCGGGTTGTTGGCGCTCTGGCTGCCATGCCCGGCCAGCAGCACCAGGGGCGCGAATCCCGTCAGCCGGTCGGGCAGACCCATCGCATGGAGGATGCCTTTGGCCATCGCCGCGGCCGCGACAGGGTCGGCGTCGACCTGCGGCAGGCGTGGACGCGCGCCGCGCGATTCGTCAGGCAGGCCGAATTCTTCCCAGCGCTCGGCGTTCGCGGTCCTGGGCAGGCTTTCAGCGAGCAGCTTGGCGCCATAGGCCAGCCCGCAGGCCTCGACGAAGCTGAAGCCCGAGGCGGCGCTGTTGCGCAGGTCAGCCCAGCGCTGCCGCCACTGCAGCGCACTGCGGCGTTGCCGCGCGAGCACCGCACCGAGCGGCGCTCCCTCGATGGGGACTTCGGTGACCGTCACCTTCGGCGCGAGCAAGCCCGGCAGCTGCGGGCGCGTGAGCGAACTGCCCGTCGGTGTGTAGGCGATCGGCAGGCCGAAGAAGCCGGCAAAGCCGCGCGTGTGCATGCCGGGGTCGGCGGCCTCGAGTGCGCGGCGAAACACCTCGGAGCGCACGTCGATGCAGAACACCGCCTGCACAGCCGGCCTGTTGACGAGCGCGGATGTGGACGCGGCAGCCAGCGCCCCGGCGAGCGGCAACTGGTAGGCCGCCTCCAGCGCCTCCTGCAACGCCCAGTCCATGCGCTGCTCCTGCGCCACCAGCGCGATGCTCGCATCGGCCGCGCTCCAGGTGGCGATCCACTCAGGCGTCGCCGCATGCGCGGCCCCATCCAGCAACGATTCCCACGACGCACGCACCGCGAGCAGCTCGATGATCGCGTCGTTGTCGGTTCCGGAGAGGCGCGCCTGCCAGCGTTCGTAGGCGCACCACGCCGCCCATCCGTTGATGCTCAGCAGCAGCGCTGAAAGATAGGCGGACCGAGCGGCCGGCGCGATGCCGAGCGCGGCCAGCGACAGGCCGATCGCTGCGAGGGGGTCGCCGGGCAGAGCCGCAATGCGCTCCAGCGCTGCACGTCGACCGCCCGGCCAGGCCAGGCCGCGGTCGGCAGCGATCTGCCGCTTCCATGTGCCGTACAGGCCGGCGCTGCGGTCGAGGTGCCAGCGTGCCTGACTGGAGTCGAAGAACGCGGCGCAGTGCTGGCTGATCTGGTGCGTGACCACATCGGCCCAGCTTGCTGCCACCGCGGGCGACGCGGTGTCGCAAAGGTCGGTGACCAGCGGCAGGCGCGGCAGCGGCGGCGCGTCATCCGACTCAAGGGCGTCGATCAGGTCCTGCGCCGAGGGCCATTGGCCGCGGCGGCGTGCCGCCTCTTCCAGATGGCAGCGCTGCAGCCGGCCGGCACGCCACTGCTCGCGAAACCACTCGCGTGGCATCGTCAGCGTAGTGCCAGCGAGCACGCGCAGATGTGCCGCGGCTTCGCGGGCGGGCTGCTTCACCCAGCCCCAATACGGGTTGACGGCGATGAACTGGTCCAACGGCCAGGTCGGGGCGATGCGCTCGCAGGCCTGCTCGATCGCTTCGGCCAGTTGGTGCGCGTCGTGAAGCGCAGCATCGACGGGGGCATTCATGCGGCTCTCCGGAAGTTTGCGGGGTTGCTTTGAGGGGCGGCGCTACGCCCGCGCACAAGGACCTGCGAGCCGGCGGGTGCCGTGCGCGGTTGCGGGGGCGGCCACAGGCGGAACATCGTGTGGCTGAAGCGCTCGTCGAGGAACAGGCCGCCGTAGACCCATGGATACAGGCGCGCCGCGAGCGCTCCGTTCGGGCGCGCCGTGACGGTGTACTGCAGCGCGAACAGCGCCGCGAAGGCGACCGCGACGACGATCCACCACGGCGCCGCCGGCATTGCGTCAGCGGGAGCGACCCAGCCGCGCAGAAGAGTGTGGAGAGCGAAGTAGATGCACGCCAGCGCGAACGCTGTGGCCACCGCCCGTGCGCCGGCTCCCGTCGTCGTGCCGCGCAGCGACCCCTGCACCATCGGCGTCAGCGCCAGCCCAACGATGCCGCCCATCACCCACAGCGCAGGCTGCGCGCCCGGACGCAGTCCGAACGCGAGGGCGGCGATTCCCGTCATCAGAAGCGAACCCGCCGCAGCGGCGAGCAGGCTCGCCGGGGTCGGCGGCGGCGCAGCCGGTGCGAGCTGCTGCACCAGGGCATGGCGCACCACGCCGCCGGCGGCGAGGAAGGCGTGTGCCTTGTACAGCGAGTGCGCGACCAGGTGCAGCAGTGCCATCTCCCACAGGCCCAGCCCGCACTGCATCAGCATGAAGCCCATCTGCGCGCAGGTGGACCAGGCGAGGGTGACCTTGATGCTGATGCGCGTCATCATCACCAGCGCAGCCACCGCGGCCGTCAACGCGCCGGCCACCACCAGCAGTCCGGCGGCCAGCGGCACCTCAGCCACCAGTGGCGCGAGCCGGATGAGCACGAAGCCGCCGAGGTTGACCACTCCCGCGTGCAGCAGCGCCGACACCGGCGTGGGCGCCTCCATCACCTGGATCAGCCAGCCGTGGAACGGCAGTTGTGCGCACTTGAGCAGCACGGCCGCGGCGACAAGCACTACTGCGGCCTGGGCCAGTGCCGGCAGCGTATCGAGCGCTCCCGCCCGCGCGACCACGGCATCGATGTGCAGCGTGCCGAACTCCAGCGCCAGCAGCGCACACGCGGCGAGCATCGCTGCGTCGGCCACGCGCCCAAGCACGAACTTCTTGTGCGCGGCCGCGAGCGCCGCAGGCCGGTCGGCGAAGAACGTCAGCAACCGGTGCAGCGCCAGGCTGGTGGCGCTCCAGGCCAGCGCGAGCACGAGCAGGTGGTTGCTCGTCACGACGAGCAGCACCGCGGCCAGCGTCACGAGCAGCCACCGCACATAGCCGGTCTCGCCGCGTTCGCCAGCCAGGTATGGCTGCGAATAGCGCACGATGACCCAGCCGATGAACGCGACCAGCAAGGCGACGACGACGCCGACCGCGTCAATGCGCACGCCAAGGGCCTGTCCGCGGCCGGCCACAACGAGCGCGGCGAGCGCGGCGACGGCAAGCAGCAGGACGAGCGTCAACGCGCGGCGCGCCGTTCGCCATGCCGCCGCGGCATCAGCTCTGGAGGCGCTCAGGGCGCCGAGCGCGCTGGCGAGCGCCGGCGCGACCGCCAGCGCAGCCTGCCACACCGGGACCGGCGGCAGTTCGTTCGGGGAAATCGACATGGGCGGCCTTCATGGCGTGGGCGCGAAGCCGCCACTCTGGCCGTGGCCTGTCCATCTGTAAAATTCATTATTTGCTATTTGTAGTTAACTAAAAGAGAACAACGGGAGCCTGATGGCACGCCTGAACTACCATCACCTGCACTACTTCTGGGCCGTCGCCAAGGAGGGCAACCTCACGCGCGCCGCAGCGCGGCTGCACGTGTCGCAGTCGGCGCTGTCGACGCAGATTCGACAGCTCGAGGAACAGCTCGGCCATCCCCTGTTCAACCGCCGGGGCCGCTCGTTGCACCTGACCGAAGCCGGGCGGCTGGCGCTGACCTACTCCGACTCGATCTTCGCCTCAGGCAACGAACTGCTCGCGCTGCTGCGCGAGGGCCGGCGCGCGCAGCGCCAGGTGCTGCGCATCGGCGCCGTGGCGACGCTGTCGCGCAATTTCCAGGAGAACTTTCTCGCCCCGCTGCTCAAGCGCGAGGACATCGAGTTGCTGCTGCAGTCCGGCGGCTTGTCCGACCTGCTGACCCGGCTGCGCGTCCATACGCTGGACCTGGTCCTGTCGAACCGGCGCGTGCATGGCAGCGCCGACGAGGCCTGGCGCTGCCGGCGCATTGCGCGCCAGCCGGTGAGCCTGGTCGGCCGCCCGCGGTCGAAGCGCAAGGCGTTCCGCTTTCCCGACGACCTCGCGCACGTGCCGCTACTGCTGCCCGGACGCGACAGCGACATTCGCGGCGCGTTCGACCTGCTGTGCGAGCAACTGGGCGTCCGCTACCAGCTGCGCGCCGAGGTCGACGACATGGCGCTGCTGCGCCTGCTCGCGCGCGACGCGGGGGGCGTGGCACTGGTACCGAGTGTCGTCGTGCAGGATGAACTGCGCGGCGGCAGCCTCGTCGAGTACACCGTGGTGCCCGACCTGTACGAGAACTTCTACGCCATCACGGTGCCGCGCCACTTTGCGCCGCCGCCGCTGCGCGAACTTCTGCAGCGACCCGAGGCCGAAGTACTGCGCGCGTCGCGCTGAATGTTCGGAGCCAGATCAGCTCCGTAACGTGATCGACTGGTTGCTCTGACGCGCTTGTCGACTCACCGACTCAGTGAAGCTCGTGACGCGGCGATCCGCGTGGATTCCGGCGGACCCGAGCACCGCATCGCTGAAGTCGACGAAGCCAGAGGCATCGGTTGGCGGCCGTGCCAAGCCTGACCCTCGGCGCTTCCGCAACGCGGCGCACTCACGGGACGCTCGCTCAGCAGGGAGACGCCATAAGTCGCCTCCGCTCCGCCGGCCACCGACTTCCTGCCATGTGGCGCCTCATCTTGCGCGCCCCGTGCCGGGGCTTGTCGAAGTCCTGCCTATCCAGCCGGGATTTCCTTCAGCATTGTCGCCGGCACCCTCGACGGCTATTCCATGCTCCGGCGCACCTCGACCAGGACCTTGTCGAATGAATCGACGCGGATCAGACCGACCCGCGGGAACTCCATGTCGATAATCACGTAAACGGAGCCGGCGAGCGCGAACGCGAAGGTCGCGGAGTGCAGCCAGCGGCGCGACTCGGGCCAGGCCATCGCGCTGCCTGCGAGTAGCGCGGCGCACAGCGCGAACACGAACAGGAGTCCGAACACCACATCAGGTGGATGGGCCTGCGCGGCCATCGTTCGTTTCGTGGTGATGTCGAACATCTCGTTCAGCGCGGGAAGCAGGAGCATCCGCGCGGACTGCGAGTCGGCAGACTCCGCTACGGCCCGCACCCAGATTTCCTGCTGGATGCGATTGGAGGACGCGAGATGCTCGCGCGCGGCCTCGAGGTCCGGCAGCGCCCGGTACACGGCGAGCCGCGCATCCAGGTAGCGGCGAAACAGATTGCGCATTTCGCCCTGCGCTGCGGCGGGCAGCAGATCTATGCGCAGGTACGCCGTACCGACAGCGTTGGCCTCATCGACGATCAGGTTGCGCCTGTCGTCGAACCGGGCCGCCGCTCCCGAGAATGTGAACGCGATAAGCAGGCCAAGCAGCGCAAACACGGCGCCTTCGACGACCCCGCCTCCCGCCCCATCTACTTCCTGCTTCAGGCGACGTAGTCCGATTCGGCGCCCGAATTCAAGGAACAGCAGCACTCCCGCGAACAGGCCGGCGGCCGTCAGTACTGCGGTCAACGTAAAGTGCATGGGTAGGTCGGGTTTGGTTGCGTGAGCGTGAGATCGATCGTACGGGCTCTTTAGGTTCTCGTGTTACTTGCGAATCGCCTTTGCAACGCCAGAGGAGAGTTTGCAACTTCAATGAGAATCGCCATCGCCTGGTTCCCACAAGACCCGCAAATCCCCTGCTTAACTTCCGCTCGCGACCCCACGGAGACTTTCACATTCGCCGGAAGCGATCGTTGGCGCGGCCGAAAGCAGTCGCTTAACAATTGACATGAGAGATGTCCGACGGGCGCAGCCCGTTGGACGTCCTCTCGATGGAGTGGTTAGGCCTCACTGGCTGCCCGGCGGGGGAAGTGGATCCGGTGGCAACTGCGTTGCTTGAGACCAAACAGCCCTCCATGAGCCAGACCGTCGTGCGTAGATGTCTGTATGCCAGCAATTCACGACCTTGCCAGAGGGGAAGGTGATCGTGGCCTGGTACCTGACGGCAGCCATACCCTCGGAGACCACGACTCTCATGGGACCGTGCTCCCACTTTGCATAGAACACATCGATTGCCATGAGCGAGAGGTAACGCTCCAGGCTCATGACACGACCAGGCACGCTGATGAGCTCGTAGTCCGGCGCATGCAAGCGATGTATGGCCGCGACGTCACGAGCGACCAGGGCCTGGGTCCTTTCGAGTTCCAGGGCCCGGAAGAAATCCGCGTCAGGAAGCGTCGGCTGTGCCGGAGGGGATGTAGCCATGACGTGGGCAGAGCTCAATGTGGATGGATACCTGTTGACCGGGGCCTTCGAGCTGACGAGTATGAGGCTGTGCAGTGGTCCGGGTTCAGAGACCTTTGCGACCGCTATCGGAACTGGTGGCGAGACACGCCGACTGACTACTCATGGCCGTCCGATGAACTTCACCAACTGCAGACAAGGATTCTGCGGTGCCCATAGCTCCGGAAAGACTTCCAATGGCGTGAAGCCCATTGCGCAATAGAACGGCCGCGTCTCGTCATAGGCCGAAGGGGCCGTCTTCCGTGCGACGGTCTTCACCTGCAGGACGTCAACGCCTCTATCCACCAGCCAGCTCTCGGCGTGCATCATCAATGCTCTGCCGAGGCCTTTGCGCCTCGCATCGGCCCGAACCGCCATGCAGTGCACCTCCCACGCCGTGGGGAAGTGTTCGCGCAGGGTCAAAAATGCATCGAGCCGCCCTCCTGCCTGAATCGCGAACGTAGGCAACGCGGCTGAGTCAGACACGTAGCGAACCAACGCCTCCTCGATACCGAACCACTGCGGTACCGATCGAAGGATGGCTTCGATCTGATCTTTCGCATCCAGAACAGGGCCGACGATCCGAGGAGATGTCTGCATTCGGGAGAGCCAGGACGTCCGCTGTGCGGCAAGTTTGGCATTGGCGCTCCAAGGCGCCTACTGGCCGAACTCGGCCGTCCGAAAAATGAAAGGGCCGAGCGCTCAAACCGCCCAGCCCCGTGACTCGCACTGCCTCCGCTTCCTAACCAGCCACGAAATTTGCAACTAGTGAGAAAGTTTGCATCTATTTTGAGAACCTACAACAGCTCAAACGTCGATGTTCCCCGCGTACAGCGCGTTGCTCTCGATGAACTGCCTGCGCGGCTCCACGTCGTCGCCCATCAGCGTGGTGAAGATCTGGTCGGCGCCGATGGCGTCCTCGATCTGCACCTTGAGCATGCGGCGCACGGCGGGGTCCATCGTCGTTTCCCACAGCTGGCCCGGGTTCATCTCGCCCAGGCCCTTGTAGCGCTGCCGGCTGACGGAGCTGTCGGCTTCGTTCATCAGCCAGTCGATCGCCTCGGCGAAGCTGGCGACGGTCGCCTGCTTCTCCTTGTCGCCCGTGCCGCGGATGATGAGCGCTCCGCTGCCGATCATGCCCTTGAAGGTGCGCGAGGCCGTCGACAGTGCCGCGTAGTCGGCGCCGTGCACGAAATCCGCATCGATCACGCTGACCTTCGCGTTGCCATGATGGCGTCTCTCGATGCGCAGCCGGTGCTTGTCGGTCACCGCATCGTGCTGCGGGTACACGTGCACGGTCGAATTGCCGAGCGCCTCCGTCAGCCGCGCCGCGGACGCTTCGGCGCCAGCAGCATCGTCGAGGTTCAGCTCGACGCCTGCCAGCAGCGCCTCGAGCGCCGGGCGGTCCATCACACGCGCCAGGCGGCCGATCACCGCGTCGGCCACCAGGTACTGCCGCGCCAGCGCTTCGAGGGCGCCACCCTCGATCGGCGCCGCTCCATCGGCCGGCACCAGCTTCGCGTCCTTCAGGGCGAGCGTCACGATGTACTGCGCGAGCTCGCCGTCATCCTTGATGTAGCGCTCGTCCTTGCCGTGCTTGATCTTGTACAGCGGCGGCTGCGCGATGTAGATGTGACCGCCCTCGACCAGCTGCGGCATCTGCCGGTAGAACAGCGTCAGCAGCAGGGTCCGGATGTGGGCGCCGTCCACGTCGGCGTCGGTCATGATGATGATGCGGTGGTAGCGCAGCTTCTCGATGTTGAAGCCGTCCGGCGTGTCGGGCGAGCCGATGCCCGTGCCGAGCGCCGTGATCAGCGTGGCGATCTGCTCGGAGCCGATCAGCTTGTCGAAGCGGGCCTTCTCGACGTTCAGCACCTTGCCGCGCAGGGGCAGCACCGCCTGGAACTTGCGGTCGCGTCCCTGCTTGGCCGAACCGCCGGCCGAATCGCCCTCGACGATGTAGAGCTCGGCCTGTGCTGGATCCTTCTCCTGGCAGTCGGCGAGCTTGCCCGGCAGCCCGACGCCGTCGAGCACGCCCTTGCGACGCGTCATCTCGCGCGCCCTGCGCGCTGCCTCGCGCGCACGCGCCGCCTCGACGATCTTGCCGCAGATGATCTTTGCGTCGCCCGGCCGCTCGAGCAGGTAACTCTCGAGAGAGCGCGCCACCACTTCCTCGACAGCGGGACGCACTTCGGACGACACCAGCTTGTCCTTGGTCTGCGAGCTGAACTTGGGCTCGGGCACCTTGACCGACAGCACGCAGGTCAGGCCCTCGCGCATGTCGTCGCCGCTCGTCTCGACCTTGGCCTTCCTGGCGAGCTCGTTTTCCTCGATGTACTTGTTGAGCACCCGCGTCATCGCGGCGCGCAGGCCGGTGATGTGCGTGCCTCCGTCCTTCTGCGGGATGTTGTTGGTGAACGCGAGCAGGCTCTCGTTGTAGCCGTCGTTCCACTGCATCGCGACCTCGACGCCGACCGGCACCTCGCTGGTCGAGGAGTCGCCGCTTGCGTAGAAGATGTTCGGATGCAGGACGTTCTTGGACTTGTTGATGTACTGCACGAAGCCGCGGACGCCGCCGGAGAAGGCGAAGTCCTCCTCCTTGCCGCTGCGCTGGTCGACCAGCTTGATGCGCACGCCGTTGTTCAGGAACGAGAGTTCGCGCAGCCGCTTCGACAGCACCTCGTAGTGGAAGTCGACATTGATGAAGATCTCCTCGTCAGGCAGGAAGTGCACTTCCGTGCCGCGCCGATCCGTGGCTCCGGTCACCTTCATCGGCGACACGGTGACTTCGCCTTCCGGCGAGGCCATCGTCTCGACCAGGCGGTCCTGCACGACGCCCTGGCGGAACTCGAGGTAGTGCACCCTGCCATCGCGGCGGATCGTGAGGCGCAGCCACTTGGACAGGGCGTTGACGCACGACACGCCGACACCGTGCAGTCCGCCCGACACCTTGTAGCTGTTCTGGTTGAACTTGCCGCCGGCATGCAGCTCGGTCAGCGCGATTTCCGCGGCCGAGCGCTTCGGCTCGTGCTTGTCGTCGTACTTGATGCCGGTCGGGATGCCGCGGCCGTTGTCGACGACCGAGATCGAGTTGTCGGTATGGATGGTGACGATGATGTCGTCGCAATGGCCCGCGAGCGCCTCGTCGACCGAGTTGTCGACGACCTCGAACACCATGTGATGCAGCCCGGTGCCATCGTGCGTGTCGCCGATGTACATCCCGGGACGCTTGCGCACGGCTTCCAGCCCCTCGAGGATCTGGATGCTGCTGGCGCCGTAGTCGGCCTTGCCGTCGGCTTCCTGTGGGCTGGGTTGATTCATTGGCGGTTGATTCGGCACTGCTGACATCAGGTGACGCTCTCTTCTCTTCTTGCGGTTTCATTCACGACCGACCCGGGACGCCCGAGCCCGTCCTGCTCTTCAGACCAGACCGGACGAGGCGCGCCTGCGACCGCGTCGCCGCCGCGCGCATCCGGTCCGCCTAGATGCGCATCGGCATCACGACGTACTTGAACCTCTCCGAATCCGGCATCGTGATCAATGCGCTCCCGAG
>JAOUJD010000043.1 GCA_029883565.1 Burkholderiaceae bacterium | reverse complement strand
GGCAAGTTTGAGCGAACGAAGCCGCACGTGAACGTAGGGACGATTGGGCACGTGGATCACGGGAAGACGACGCTGACGGCGGCGATCACGTCGGTGCTGTCGGCGAAGTTTGGTGGTGAGGCCAAGGCGTACGACCAGATCGATGCGGCGCCGGAGGAGAAGGCGCGCGGGATCACGATCAACACGGCGCACGTGGAGTACGAGACGTCGAAGCGTCACTATGCGCACGTGGACTGCCCGGGGCACGCGGACTATGTGAAGAACATGATCACGGGCGCGGCGCAGATGGACGGGGCGATTCTGGTGGTGAGTGCGGCCGATGGTCCGATGCCGCAGACGCGCGAGCACATTTTGCTGGCGCGCCAGGTGGGTGTGCCGTACATCGTGGTGTACATGAACAAGGTCGACATGGTCGACGACGCCGAGCTGCTGGAGCTTGTCGAGATGGAGGTGCGGGAGCTGTTGTCCAAGTACGAGTTTCCGGGCGACGACATTCCGATCGTGAAGGGTTCGGCCAAGCTGGCGCTGGAAGGCGACAAGGGTGAGCTGGGCGAGCAGTCGATCATGAAGCTGGCCGATGCGCTGGACAGCTACATCCCGACGCCGGAGCGTGCGATTGACGGGGCGTTCCTGATGCCGGTGGAGGACGTGTTTTCGATCTCTGGGCGCGGCACGGTGGTGACGGGGCGGATTGAGCGGGGCATCGTCAAGGTGGGCGACGAGATCGAGATTGTGGGGATCCGGCCGACGGTGAAGACGACGTGCACGGGCGTGGAGATGTTCCGCAAGCTGCTGGACCAGGGGCAGGCGGGCGACAACGTGGGGGTGCTGCTGCGCGGCACCAAGCGCGAGGAGGTCGAGCGCGGGCAGGTGCTGGCCAAGCCGGGCTCGATCACGCCGCACACGGACTTCACGGCCGAGGTGTACGTGCTGAGCAAGGACGAGGGCGGGCGGCACACGCCGTTTTTCAATGGGTACCGGCCGCAGTTTTACTTCCGCACGACGGACGTGACGGGCTCGATCCAGCTGCCGGCGGGCACGGAGATGGTGATGCCGGGCGACAACATCCAGATGACGGTGGCGCTGATTGCGCCGATCGCCATGGAAGAGGGCCTGCGCTTCGCCGTGCGCGAGGGCGGCAAGACCGTCGGCGCCGGCGTCGTGGCAAAGATCATCAAGTAGGTCGGACCGCAGAACGCGTTGAACCGGGGCCGGTCGGAAGGACCGGCCGGCCTCTCGCTCTTTGAAAAGGATTGGAAATGCAAAGCCAACGTATTCGCATCCGCCTGAAGGCGTTTGATTACAAGCTGATCGACCAGTCGGCCCTCGAGATCGTGGATACCGCCAAGCGCACTGGCGCCGTGGTCCGCGGCCCCGTTCCGCTGCCGACCCGCATCCAGCGCTTCGACATCCTGCGCTCGCCGCACGTCAACAAGACGTCGCGCGACCAGCTCGAGATGCGCACCCACCAGCGCCTGATGGACATCATCGACCCGACCGACAAGACGGTCGACGCTCTGATGAAGCTCGACCTGCCGGCCGGGGTCGACGTCGAGATCAAGGTCCAGTGACGGAAGTGCCGCCGGCAGGCGGCGCTTGCCTGCAAGTGGCTGACTAGGCTACAATTTCGGGCTTTCCGCGCTTCGGCCAGTTTTTTCGTGCCGGGCGCCGGCAAGCAAGCAGTCGATTCGTGTGCCGGACGGAGTCCGGCGCTGATGAAAACGCGCGGGGCCGACGGCCCGGGCGCGCAAACAGGGTCCCGGCCAATTGAAGTCGGGGATGGAGAAAAGAATGAGCGAAGCGCAGAGCGAGTCGCGCTCGGCCCTTGGTCTTTTGGGCCGCAAGGTCGGCATGACACGCATCTTCACCGACGACGGGGAATCCGTTCCGGTCACGGTGCTCGACGTGTCGAACAACCGCGTCACCCAGGTGAAAACCGTGGACGTGGACGGCTACACAGCGGTCCAGGTCGCCTACGGTTCCCGCAAGCCCTCCCGTGTTGCCAAGCCGATCGCCGGTCATTACGGCAAGGCCGGCGTCGAGGCCGGTTCGGTGATGGGGGAGTTCCGCATCGATGCCGCCAAGGCGGGCGAACTGAAGCCCGGCAGCACGATCAGCGCAGGTGACCTGTTCGCAGTCGGCCAGAAGGTCGACGTCACGGGCGTGACGATCGGCAAGGGTTTCGCCGGCGCCATCAAGCGCCACCACTTCTCGTCCAACCGCGCGACGCACGGCAACTCGGTGTCGACCAACGCGCCGGGGTCCATCGGCAATCGCCAGGATCCGGGCCGTGTCTTCCCCGGCAAGCGCATGGCGGGTCATCTGGGCGACGAGCAGCGCACGACGCAGAACCTGGTCGTGGCGCGCGTCGACGCCGAGCGCGGTCTGTTGCTCGTGCGCGGCGCCGTCCCGGGCGCTGCCGGCGGCAACGTGGTCGTTCGCCCGGCAGTCAAGGCCAAGGCCGCCGGCAAGTCCGGCGCGAAGGCATAAGGGGGCGCGATGGAACTCAAATTGTTGAACGCCCAGGGGCAGGCCGACGGCACGACGCCGGCGCCGGAGACCGTTTTCGGCCGCGAGTACAACGAGGCGCTGGTGCACCAGATCGTCGTGGCGTACCAGGCCAATGCGCGCCAGGGCACCCGGGCGCAGAAGGACCGCACGACGGTCAAGCACTCGACCCGCAAGCCGTGGCGGCAGAAGGGCACCGGTCGCGCGCGCGCCGGCATGTCCTCCAGCCCGATCTGGCGCGGGGGCGGCCGCACCTTCCCGAACTCGCCCGACGAGAACTTCACCCAGAAGGTGAACAAGAAGATGTACCGGGCAGGCATGACCTCCATCCTGTCTCAGCTCGCTCGCGACGGCCGCATCGCGGTGGTCGACAGCATGGCAGTTGATTCGCCGAAGACCAAGCCGCTGGCGCAGCGCCTGAAGGCGATGGGACTGGACTCGGTGCTGATCATCACCGAGGCGCTCGACGAGAACCTTTACCTCGCCTCGCGCAACCTGAAGAACGTCATGGTGGTCGAGCCGCGCTACGCCGACCCGCTGTCGCTGATCCACTACCGGAACGTGGTGGTGACCAAGCCGGCGATCGCCAAGCTCGAGGAGATGTGGGGATGAGCCAGGACCGTCTTTACAGCGTGCTGCTAGCGCCCATCGTCTCCGAGAAGAGCACGATGATCGGCGAGAAGAACGAACAGGTCGCGTTTCGCGTCAAGCACGACGCGACCAAACCGGAAGTCAAGGCCGCGGTCGAACTGCTCTTCAAGGTGCAGGTCGATTCCGTGCAGATCCTGAACCAGAAGGGCAAGACCAAGCGCTTCGGCCGCTTCGAGGGTCGCCGCAGCAACGTGCGCAAGGCGTACGTGAGGCTCAAGCCCGGTCAGGAAATCAACTTCGCGCAAGAGGTGAAGTAAATGGCGCTGGTTAAAGTCAAACCGACGTCTGCCGGCCGGCGCGGGGTCGTCAAGGTCGTCAGTGCGAACCTGCACAAGGGCAAGCCGGTCGCGTCGCTGACCGAGAAGAAGATCCGCGGGTCCGGTCGCAACAGCCACGGGCGTATCACGGTGCGCCACAAGGGCGGCGGCCACAAGCAGCACTACCGCCTGGTCGACTTCAAGCGCAACAAGGACGGCATCGCGGCCAAGGTCGAGCGGCTGGAGTACGACCCGAACCGCTCGGCCCACATCGCCCTGCTGTGCTACGCGGACGGCGAGCGCCGTTACGTCATCGCGGCCAAGGGCCTGACGGTGGGCGCGCAGCTGATGAGCGGTAACGAGGCGCCGATCCGCGTGGGCAACACGCTGCCGCTGCGCAACATCCCGGTGGGCACGACGGTGCATTGCGTCGAGATGCTGCCCGGCAAGGGCGCCCAGCTGGCGCGTTCGGCGGGCACCTCGGTCCAGTTGCTGGCGCGTGACGGCAGCTACGCCCAGTTGCGGCTGCGTTCGGGCGAGATTCGTCGCGTGCTGATCGACTGCCGGGCCACCATCGGCGAGGTCGGCAACGAGGAGAACAACCTGCGTCAGATCGGCAAGGCCGGAGCCATGCGCTGGCGCGGCGTGCGGCCGACCGTGCGTGGCGTGGCGATGAATCCGGTCGACCACCCGCACGGCGGCGGCGAGGGCCGTACCGGGACGAAGCGCGATCCGGTCAGCCCGTGGGGAACGCTCACGAAGGGCTATCGCACGCGCAAGAACAAGCGGACTGACACGATGATCGTGCAGCGCCGGAAACGGAAGTAGGGGGTCCTGAATGTCTCGTTCTCTCAAGAAGGGCCCGTTTGTCGACGGGCATCTGCAGAAGAAAATCGAAACCGCACAGGCCACGCGCGACAAGAAGCCGATCAAGACGTGGTCCCGGCGTTCGACCATCCTGCCCGAATACATCGGCCTGACGATCGCCGTGCACAACGGCAAGCAGCACGTGCCGGTCTACATCAACGAAAACATGGTCGGTCACAAGCTCGGCGAATTCGCGCTGACGCGGACCTTCAAGGGCCACGCGGCGGACAAGAAGACCGCCGTGGCCAAGAAGTAGGGTGAGCACGATGGAAACCACAGCAATCGTCAAAGGCGCGCGCCTGTCGGCCCAGAAGGGCCGGCTGGTGGCCGACCTGGTCCGCGGCAAGCCGGTCGACAAGGCGCTGAACATCCTGGCCTTCACGCAGAAGAAGGCGGCCGGCCTGATCAAGAAAGCGCTCGAGTCCGCCATCGCGAACGCGGAACACAACGACGGCGCCGACATCGACGAACTGCGCGTGACGCGCATCTACGTCGAGAAGGGCCCGGTGCAGCGCCGCTTCGCCGCCCGCGCCAAGGGCCGCGGCACGCGGATCGAGAAGAAGACCTGTCACATCTTCGTGACGGTCGGCGACGCCAAACCGAAGAAATAGGTCAACCATGGGTCAAAAGATCAATCCCACCGGCTTTCGCCTTCCCGTCACGCGCAACTGGACTTCGCGCTGGTTTGCCACCGGCCCGTCGTTCTCGCGCATGCTCGGCGAGGACCTGAAGGTGCGCGAATACCTGCGCAAGAAGCTGCGCAGCGCCTCGGTCGGGCGCATCGTCATCGAGCGCCCTGCCAAGAACGCCCGCATCACGATCTACTCGGCACGGCCGGGCGTGGTGATCGGCAAGAAGGGCGAGGACATCGAGACGCTGAAGTCGACCCTGCAGAAGATGCTCGGCGTGCCGGTGCACGTGAACATCGAGGAGATCCGCAAGCCGGAGCTCGACGCGCAGCTGATCGCCGACTCGATCACCCAGCAGCTCGAGAAACGCATCATGTTCCGCCGCGCGATGAAGCGTGCCATGCAGAACGCCATGCGGCTCGGCGCCCAGGGCATCAAGATCATGAGCGCCGGCCGCCTGAACGGCATCGAGATCGCGCGCACGGAGTGGTACCGCGAGGGCCGGGTGCCGCTGCACACCCTGCGCGCCGACATCGACTACGGCTTCTCCGAGGCCAAGACCACGTACGGCGTCATCGGCGTCAAGTGCTGGGTCTACAAGGGCGACACGCTGGGCCGCAACGACGCCCCGGCGGCGACCGAGACGCCGGCGCCGGAGCGCGAGGAGCGTCGTCCGCGTTCGGATCGTCCGAGCGGCGATCGCCCGGGCAACCGTCCCGCGGCCAAGCGCCCGCGCAAGACGGCCGACACCAAGACGGCCGAGACCAAGACTGCCGAGGCGGCTCCTGCCGAAGCGCCGAAGGACGCGGCTGCCAAGCCCGTCGTCAAGCGCGTGCGCAAGGTGGCAGCCAAGACCCCGGGTGACGCCAAGCCCGAGGGCGGCGCGAAAGACGGAGAGTAACGATGCTGCAACCCGCTCGACGCAAGTACCGCAAGGAGCAGAAGGGCCGTAACCGTGGCCTGGCGATGCGCGGCGCCCACGTCTCGTTCGGAGAGTTCGGCCTGAAGGTCACCGAACGAGGCCGGCTCACGGCGCGCCAGATCGAGGCGGCCCGCCGCGCGATCAGCCGCCATATCAAGCGCGGCGGCCGCGTCTGGATCCGCGTGTTCCCGGACAAGCCGATTTCGCAGAAGCCGGCCGAGGTCCGCATGGGCAATGGCAAGGGCAACCCGGAGTACTGGGTCGCCGAGGTGCAGCCCGGCAAGGTCGTCTATGAACTGGACGGCGTCAACGAAACGATGGCGCGGGAGGCGTTTGCCCTCGCCGCCGCCAAGCTGCCGCTGAAGACGACCTTCGTCGTCCGCCAGCTCGGCCAGTAAGGGAGAGCGCCCATGAACGCCAAGGAACTGCGCACGAAGGATGTCGCCGCGCTGGAAAAGGAACTGCAGGAGCTGCAGAAGGCGCACTTCTCGCTGCGGATGCAGCATGCGACCCAGCAGTTGCAGAACACGAGCCAGCTGCAACGGACCCGCCGCGACATCGCGCGCGTGCGCACCGTGCTGAACCAGAAGGTTGCCGCCAAATGAACGCCGACAAGAAATCACTGACGCGCACCCTGGTCGGTCGCGTCGTCAGCAACAAGATGGAAAAGACGGTGACCGTGCTCGTGGAGCGTCGCGTCAAGCATCCGCTGTACGGCAAGTACATCGTCAAGTCGAACAAGTACCACGCCCACGACGAGACCAATGCGCTCAACGAGGGCGACATCGTCGAGATCGCCGAGTCGCGCCCGCTGTCGCGGACGAAGACCTGGGCGGTCACGCGGGTGGTGGAAGCCGCCCAGATGATCTGAGGCGGGGGCGGGCCCGGCCGCTTGCGGCGTTGCGGTGCCGCGGGATATACTGTCGGGCTTCGCCAACGGCCGGTTTGGCTGGCGGCAGTCAGTAGCAGCAGGTAGCAGCAGGTAGCACCAGGTTTTCCAGGGCAGGCAGGCGCGCCCGGTCCACCCGCGAAGCGGGGCGGGTTCCGGTGATCGGAACCGAGGACAGGCGTGCGGCGGGCTCTTCAACCCGGACGGGGCCAAGACTGCCCGTCGCCGAGTGCAGCACCGGCGACGAGGCAAGTTGGTGAAGATTCAGCTGAAAGACAGCGGAAGTCATCGGACAAGGCAGCCATGATCCAGATGCAAACGGTGCTGGACGTCGCCGACAACACCGGCGCGCGCTCAGTGATGTGTATCAAGGTGTTGGGCGGATCCAAGCGCCGCTATGCGGGCATTGGCGACGTCATCAAGGTGTCGATCAAGGAAGCCGCGCCGCGCGGCCGGGTGAAGAAGGGCGAGGTCTACAACGCGGTGGTCGTCCGCACCGCGAAGGGCCTGCGCCGCGGCGACGGTTCGGCAATCAAGTTCGACGGCAATGCCGCCGTGCTGCTCAACGCGAAGCTGGAGCCCATCGGCACCCGCATCTTCGGCCCGGTCACGCGTGAACTGCGTACCGAGCGCTTCATGAAGATCGTGTCGCTGGCTCCGGAAGTGCTGTAAGGAAACGCCATGGAACGTATCCGCAAGGGCGACGAAGTCGTCGTCATCACCGGCAAGGACAAGGGCAAGCGTGGCACCGTGCTGCGTCGGGTCGATTCCGACCACCTCGTGGTCGAGGGCATCAACATCGTCAAGAAGCACGTACGGCCGAACCCGATGAAGGGCGAGACCGGCGGCATCGTCGACAAGACCATGCCGATCCACCAGAGCAACGTGATGCTCTTCAACCCCGCCACCAGCAAGGGTGACCGCGTGGGCATCAAGGTGGTCGATGGCAAGAAGATGCGCGTGTACATGAGCAACGGCGCCGTCGTCGGCGCGAAGGCATAAGGGGAGCTGGCATGGCTCGTTTCCATACCCAGTACCGCGAGAAGGTCGTGCCCGACCTGATGAAGCAGTTCGGCTACAAGACCGTGATGCAGGTTCCTCGCATCACGAAGATCACGCTGAACATGGGCGTCGGCGAAGCGGTCAACGACAAGAAGAACATCGACATGGCCGTCGGCGACCTGACGAAGATCGCCGGCCAGAAGCCGGTGGTGACAAAGGCCCGCAAGGCGATCGCGAACTTCAAGATCCGCGAGAACCTGGCGATTGGCACCATGGTCACGCTGCGCGGCGAGCGGATGTACGAGTTCCTCGACCGCCTGGTGACGGTCGCGTTTCCGCGCGTGCGCGATTTCCGCGGCGTTTCCGGACGCGCCTTCGACGGCCGCGGCAACTACAACATCGGCCTGAAGGAACAGATCATCTTCCCGGAGATCGAGTACGACAAGATCGACAAGCTTCGGGGCATGAACATCAGCATCACGACCACCGCGAAGACGGACGAGGAAGCGAAAGCGCTGCTCGCCGCGTTCCGGTTCCCGTTCCGTAATTGAGCACGGTGTCCTAGAGGGATACATGGCAAAACTTTCGCTTATTAACCGCGAAGCCAAGCGCGCAGCGACCGTCAAGAAATACGCGGCCAAGCGCGCCGAGCTGAAAGCGATCATCGATGACCAGACGCGTTCGATGGACGAGCGCATGGACGCGATGAAGCGCCTGCAGGCGCTGCCGCGCAATTCCAGTCCCAGCCGGCTGCGCAATCGCTGCGAGATCACCGGTCGGCCGCGCGGCACGTTCCGCAAGTTCGGCATGGCGCGCACGAAGATCCGCGAAGCCGCCATGCGGGGCGACATCCCGGGCCTGATCAAGGCCAGCTGGTAAGCGAGGAGATCGAACAATGAGCATGAGTGATCCCATCGCCGACATGCTGACCCGCATTCGGAACGCCCAAGGCGTCGAGAAGACCGAGGTCGTGATGCCGGCATCGAAGCTGAAGGTCGCCATCGCCGGCGTGCTGAAGGACGAGGGCTACATCGACGGCTTCGAGGTCAACCCGAACAGCGGCAAGCCTGAACTGCGGATCGGCCTCAAGTACTACGCGGGTCGCCCGGTGATCGAGCGCCTCGAGCGCGTGTCACGCCCGGGCCTGCGCATCTACAAGAGCCGCAACGACCTGCCCCAGGTGATGAACGGGCTGGGCGTGGCGATCGTATCCACGTCGCGTGGCGTGATGACCGACCGCAAGGCCCGCACCCAGGGTGTGGGCGGCGAAGTCATCTGCTACGTCGCGTAGGCGGCAGGCGGAGAAGAACATGTCTCGAATTGCACGAGTACCGGTGACCGTGGACAAGGGCGTCGACATCCAGGTCGGCGCCGACAAGATCACGGTGAAGGGCCCGCTGGGGACCCTGACGCAGCCGATGACCGCCCGCGTGGCGATCAAGGTGGCCAATGGCGAGGTGACGTTCGCGGCGGCGGACGAGTCGCGCGAGGCCAAGGCCATGAGCGGCACGATGCGGGCGCTGGTCGCCGGCATGGTGCAGGGTGTTTCCAAGGGCTTCGAGAAGCGCCTTGCGCTGGTGGGCGTCGGCTACAGGGCGCAGGCCCAGGGCGACAAGCTCAACCTGTCTCTCGGCTTCTCGCACCCGGTGGTTCACCAGATGCCGGCTGGCGTGAAGTGCGAGACGCCGACGCAGACCGAGATCGTGATCAAGGGTTCCGACAAGCAGAAGGTCGGACAGGTCGCGGCCGAAGTGCGCGGCTACAAGCCGCCCGAGCCATACAAGGGCAAGGGCGTGCGGTACGTCGGTGAGAAGGTCGTCATCAAAGAGACCAAGAAGAAGTAGCGGCGGGAGAAGCAGACCATGATCGACAAGAAAGAAGCCCGACTCCGCCGCGCGCGCGCCACGCGCGCGCGCATCGCCCTGGCAAAGGTGAACCGCCTGACGGTCAACCGCACCAACCTGCACATCTACGCGAGCGTCATCTCCGCGGATGGCGGCAAGGTGCTTGTCACGGCGTCGACGATGGAAGCCGAAGTGCGCAACCAGCTGGGGGTCAAGGGCAAGGGCGGCAACGCCGGCGCGGCCAAGCTGGTCGGCGAGCGCATCGCGAAGAAGGCCAGGGCCGCGGGCATCGAGCAGGTGGCGTTCGACCGCGCCGGTTTCCGATTCCACGGCCGCGTCAAGGCGCTGGCCGAGGCCGCGCGTGAAGCCGGTCTGAAGTTCTAAGGGGCAAACGATGGCGAGAGTTCAACCCAAGGGCATGCCGCAGAACGAGCGCGACGACGGCCTGAAGGAAAAGATGATTGCGGTCAACCGCGTCACCAAGGTGGTGAAGGGCGGCCGCATTCTCGGTTTCGCTGCGCTGACGGTGGTCGGTGATGGCGACGGCCGCATCGGCATGGGCAAGGGCAAGGCCCGCGAGGTGCCGGTGGCGGTGCAGAAGGCGATGGAATCCGCGCGCCGCGGCATGGAACGCATTCCCCTGAAGAACGGCACGGTGCATCACCTGGTCGAAGGCAAGCATGGCGCTTCGAAGGTCCTGCTGTCGCCTGCGGCCGACGGCACGGGCGTGATCGCGGGCGGCCCGATGCGCGCCGTGTTCGATGTCATGGGCGTGCGCAACATCGTGGCGAAATCGCACGGGTCCACCAATCCGTACAACCTGGTGCGCGCGACGCTGAACGCGCTGGCGCAACTGCGGACTCCGGCCGAGATCGCCGCCAAGCGCGGCAAGGCCGTCGAGGACATCCTGGGCTGATGCCCGGCAGGGAACCACGATGACGACGAAGACTCTGAAAGTGACGCTGGTGAAGAGCCCGATCTCGGCGAAGGCCGCGCATCAGGCGACCGTGCGCGGCCTTGGGCTGAAGCGCATGCACCAGACGCGCGAACTGGAAGACACTCCCGCCGTGCGCGGCATGATCAACGCGGTTGCGCACCTCGTGAAGGTCGCGTGACGCACGCAAGGACGACACCATGCGCCTGAACAACCTCAAACCCGCTGCCGGCAGCAAGAGCGCGCCCCATCGCGTGGGCCGTGGCATCGGTTCCGGCTGGGGCAAGACCGCCGGCCGCGGCCACAAAGGCCAGAAGTCGCGCGCGGGTGGCTTCCACAAGGTCGGCTTCGAGGGCGGCCAGATGCCGCTGCAGCGCCGCCTGCCCAAGCGCGGCTTCACGTCGCTGTCGCGCCGGTACGTCGAGGTGGTGCGTCTGTCCGACCTGCAGAAGCTCGGCGTCGACGAAGTCGACCTGATGGTCCTGAAGCAGGCGGGCGTCGTTTCGACGCTTGCGCTGGACGCGCGCGTGATCAAGTCGGGCGATCTTTCCCGCAAGGTTTCGGTGCGCGGCATCGGCGTCACCAAGGGTGCGCGCGCTGCGATCGAGGCCGCCGGGGGCTCGGTGGCCGAGCCGGCCGCGGCCGCGAAAAAAGCTGCACCGAAGAAGAAGTAATCGTCCCCATCTCGAGTAGACAGGACACATAGCGTGGCGACCAGCCTGCCCAGCACGATCGGCAAGACCGGAAAGTACGGCGACCTGAAGCGGCGCCTGATGTTTCTGGTGCTGGCGCTCGTCGTCTATCGCGTCGGGACGCACATCCCGGTACCGGGCATCGACCCGGACCAGCTGCGGCAGCTGTTCAACAGCCAGCAGGGCGGGATCCTGGGGCTGTTCAACATGTTCTCGGGCGGCGCGCTGTCGCGCTTCTCCGTGTTCGCGCTGGGGATCATGCCGTACATCTCGGCGTCGATCATCATGCAGATGCTCACCTACGTGATGCCTTCACTCGAGGCTCTGCGCAAGGAGGGCGAGTCGGGACGGCGCAAGATCACGCAGTACACCCGCTACGGGACGCTGGGGCTGGCGATCTTCCAGGCGATCGGAATTTCCGTCGCGCTCGAATCGCAGCAGGGCCTGGTGCTCGACCCGGGCCTGATGTTCCGCTTCACCTGCGTCGTGTCGCTCGTGACCGGCACGATCTTCCTGATGTGGCTGGGTGAGCAGATCACCGAGCGCGGCCTCGGCAACGGGATCTCGATCCTGATCTTCGCCGGCATCGTTGCGGGCCTGCCGACCGCCATCGGCGGCCTGTTCGAACTCGTGCGCACCGGCGGCATCGCGCCGCTCGCCGCGCTGTTCATCATCGCGCTGATCGTGCTCGTGACCGGCTTCGTGGTGTTCGTCGAGCGCGGGCAGCGCAAGATCACGGTCAACTACGCCAAGCGCCAGGTCGGCAACAAGATCTATGGCGGGCAGAGTTCGTTCCTGCCGCTCAAGCTCAACATGTCGGGCGTGATCCCGCCGATCTTCGCCTCGTCGCTGATCCTGTTCCCCGCGACCCTGGCGAGCTGGTTCACCACCGGCGACGCCACCCGCTGGATCCGCGACCTGGCCGCGTCGTTGTCGCCGGGACAGCCGCTGTACATGGTGCTGTACGCGTCACTGATCATCTTCTTCTGCTTCTTCTACACGGCGCTGGTCTTCAACAGCAAGGAAACCGCCGACAACCTGAAGAAGAGCGGCGCGTTCGTTCCGGGCATCCGTCCGGGCGAGCAGACCGGGCGCTACATCGACCGCATCCTGATGCGCCTGACGCTGGCCGGCGCGATCTACATCACGCTCGTGTGCCTCGTGCCCGAGTTCCTGAACAAGCGGTTCTCGGTGCCGTTCTATTTCGGCGGCACCTCCCTGCTGATCGTGGTCGTCGTCACGATGGACTTCATGGCGCAGGTGCAGGCGTACCTGATGACTCACCAGTACGAGTCGTTGCTGAAGAAGGCGAATTTCAAGGGCTTCGGCCCCGGCCAGTTGCCGCGCTGAACACGGGACATGTCCAAGGACGACGCAATCCAGATGCAGGGGGAGATTCTCGAGAATCTCCCGAACGCCACGTTCCGCGTCAAGCTCGAGAACGGGCACGTGGTGCTGGGGCATATCTCCGGGAAGATGCGGATGCACTACATCCGGATCCTTCCGGGTGACAAGGTGACTGTGGAACTGACGCCGTACGACCTGTCGCGGGCGCGCATTGTGTTCCGCGCCAAATAGCGCGGATTGGAGAACGAGATGAAGGTGATGGCTTCCGTCAAGAAGATGTGCCGCAACTGCAAGGTCATCAAGCGCAAGCGCGTGGTCCGCGTGATCTGCACGGATCCACGTCACAAGCAGCGCCAGGGCTAAGCGGATAACGAGGACTCAGAATGGCTCGTATTGCTGGTATCAACATTCCGCCGCAGCAGCATGCGGAAATCGGCCTGACGGCGATCTACGGCATCGGCCGCGCGCGTGCGCGGGCGATTCTCGACGCCGCCGCGGTTCCCTACACCAAGAAGGTGAAGGAGCTGAACGACGCCGAAGTGGAGCGCATCCGCGAGGAGGTCGCGCGCGTCACGGTGGAAGGCGACCTGCGTCGCGAAACGCAGCTGTCGATCAAGCGCCTGATCGACCTCGGTACTTACCGGGGCGTGCGGCACCGCCGCGGGCTGCCGGTGCGCGGGCAACGGACGCGCACCAACGCGCGCACGCGCAAGGGCCCGCGCAAGGCCGGCGTGTCGCTGAAGAAAGGAACGTAATCGATGGCGAAGAATCCCTCTCCGCAGCAGGTCGCCGCGCAGCAGCGCGCGCGCAAGAAGGTCAAGAAGGTCGTGTCCGACGGCATCGCGCACGTGCATGCGTCGTTCAACAACACGATCATCACGATCACCGACCGCCAGGGCAACGCGCTGTCGTGGGCAAGTTCCGGCGGGGCCGGCTTCAAGGGCTCGCGCAAGTCGACGCCGTTCGCTGCGCAGGTCGCGGCCGAGACGGCTGGCCGCGCGGCGCAGGAGCACGGCATCAAGAACCTCGAAGTGCGCATCACCGGCCCCGGCCCCGGTCGCGAGTCGTCGGTGCGCGCGCTGAACGCCATCGGCATCCGCGTGGTGTCGATCCAGGACATCACGCCGGTCCCGCACAACGGCGTGCGGCCGCCGAAGAAGCGGCGGGTTTGAGCGCGGAAGAACCCAGACCTGTTCTTGCGCGATCTGGCTTGAAAGGGTTCGCTGACTAAGCCGGTCGAACCCCTTGAATGTAAGGGCAGGAAACTGCCTCGGCGTCTCCGCCAACGAGCGGGGACTTAATGCAAAACATCGCAGGATAGGAAGACAACGTGGCACGCTACACAGGACCGAAACTCAAGCTCTCGCGCCGCGAGGGCACCGACCTCTTTCTCAAGAGCTCGCGTCGCGCCTTCGACTCGAAGGCGAAGGCGGACAGCAAGCCCGGCCAGCATGGCCGGATCTCGGGCGCCCGGCAGTCTGACTACGGCACCCAGCTGCGCGAGAAGCAGAAGGTCAAGCGGATGTATGGCGTGCTCGAACGCCAGTTCCGCCGCTACTACCAGGAGGCCGCGCGCCGCAAGGGCAACACGGGCGAGCACCTGCTGATGCTGCTCGAGTCGCGCCTGGACAACGTCGTGTACCGGATGGGCTTCGGCTCGACCCGGGCCGAGGCGCGCCAGCTGGTTTCGCACCGGGCGATCGCCGTGAACGGCGAAACGGCCGGCATCGCTTCGATGCTGGTGCGGCCGGGTGACGTGATCTCCGTGCGCGAGAAGGCCAAGAAGCAGGGCCGGATCCAGGAGGCGCTGTCGCTTGCCGAGGGCTCGGGCTTTCCGTCGTGGGTCGATGTCGACTCCAAGAAGATGGAAGGCAAGTTCAAGTCGACGCCTGACCGCGGCGAGATTGCGCAGGACGTCAACGAGTCGCTGGTCGTCGAGCTTTACTCGCGATAGCGAACCGAAATACGCCGGCCCGCGAGCGCGGTCCGGCGACGAAGGCGGGTTGGGCAACCGCGTTCGTGTCTTTCTTGCCCTAACCATCAGCCTTATCGGCGTAACGAGCCGAGGGTATTGAAGGGAAAGTCACTCCAATGACTGGCACTGCACTACTGAAGCCGCGGGCGATCGAAGTCGAAGCGATCGGTCCGAATTCCGCCATCGTCACGATGGAACCGTTCGAGCGCGGCTACGGCCACACGCTCGGCAATGCGCTGCGCCGCATCCTGCTGTCCTCGATGGTCGGCTATGCCCCGACCGAGGCCCAGATCACCGGCGTCGTGCACGAATACTCCACGCTCGACGGCGTCCGCGAGGACGTGGTCGACATCCTGCTCAACCTGAAGGGCGTCGTCTTCAAGCTGCACAACCGCGACGAAGTCACGCTGCGGCTGGCGAAGGAGGGCGAAGGCGTCGTCACCGCGGGCGACATCGAGGTGCCGCACGACGTCGAGATCGTCAATCCGGAGCATGTGATCGCCCACCTGTCGGGCGGCGGTCGCCTCGAGCTGCAGCTGAAGGTCGAGAAGGGCCGCGGCTACGTGCCGGGCAACGTGCGCGCCTTCCGCGACGACCACTCCAAGACCATCGGCCGCATCGTGATGGACTCGTCGTTCTCGCCGGTCAGGCGTGTGTCGTACGCGGTCGAGGCTGCTCGTGTAGAGCAGCGCACCGATCTCGACAAGCTCGTGATGACGATCGAGACCAACGGCGCCATCACGCCGGAAGAGGCCGTCCGGGCGTCGGCCCGCATCCTGATGGATCAGCTGCAGGTGTTCGGCGCGCTGGAAGGCATGGCCGAGTCGTCGTCCGCGCCTTCGTCGCGTTCGCCGCAGGTCGATCCGATCCTGTTGCGCCCCGTCGACGACCTCGAACTGACCGTTCGTTCGGCCAACTGCCTGAAGGCCGAGAACATCTATTACATCGGTGACCTGATCCAGCGCACCGAGAACGAGCTGCTGAAGACCCCGAACCTGGGTCGCAAG
>JAOUJD010000270.1 GCA_029883565.1 Burkholderiaceae bacterium | reverse complement strand
GACCGCAACGATATCGCCGATGCGATCGGCAGGCAGCTCGAAGCGCCGCGCCGCCTCGTCGCGGCCAAGAACGACCTCCATGCCCGGCAGGGCGCGCAGGCGCGCCGTCACGTCGGCGACCACGTCCCTGGGCAGGTACACCGTCGCGAATGATCCGAGGGCGCCGTGGTGCACGACGTAGGGATCGGTGATCGGGAGGATGACCCGCGAGCGCTCGCGGCCGAGCCATTCGTCGAGCAGGTCCTGCAGGAAGATGACGTTCGGGCTCGCGTCGAGCTTGGTCTTGGCGTTCATGCCGTGGTCGGCGGTAAGGGCGAACACCGTGCCGAGGGCGTCGAAGCGCGCGAGATACCGGTCCAGCATCGCGTAGAAGCGGTTGGCGTCGGCATCGCCCGGCGCGTGCTTGTGCTGCACGTAGTCGGTGGTGGACAGATACAGCACGTCGGGGCGCCGAGTTTCGATCAGGCGCACGCCGGCGGCGAAGACGAACTCCGACAGTTCCGCGCTGTAGACATCGGGCACCGGCATGCCGACGAGCGGCACGACGTCGGTGATGCCGTTTTCCTGCTCGGAGGCCTGGTCGGCCCTTTCCGACGAGAAGCAGATCCCGGCCATCTTGTGGCCGAGCAGCTTGCGCAGCTTGTCCTTGGCGGTCACCACCGCGACCCGGTGGCCGGCGTCGGCGAGCGCGGCGAGGATCGTCGGGGCGCGCAGCCACTTCGGATCGTTCATCATCACCTCGGCGCCGCTTTCGACGTCGTACAGGTAATTGCCGCAGATGCCGTGCACCGACGGCGGCGCCCCGGTGACGATCGACAGGTTGTTGGGGTTCGTGAAGCTCGGCACCACGCAGTCGGCCACGAGGGCGGTGCCGCTCCCCAGCACCCGCTTCATGAAAGGCATGTGGCCGCCGGCCACCGCCTGGGCGATGTAGTCCGGTTCGCAGCCGTCGATGCAAAGCACGACGGTGGGCTGTTTCGGGGTCGCGTAGCGGCGACCGTTCACTTCGATCATGTCCTATCCCTTCCGGCCGGCGCGTGCCCGCGCCGGCAGACGCGCGCTTTCGCCCTTCATCGCGCGCACCTTGCTTTCCATCACGTGATTGAACATCGCCCGTCCGGCCTGTTCGGCGTCGCCCGCGCCGATGGCCTTCAGGATGGCCCGGTGTTCGGCCGCGGAATGCGGCAGCAGTTCCTGGTCGCGCAGGTTGCGGCGGCGAAACAGCGCGAGTTCCTTCACGAGCTTGCGATAGACGCCCGCGAGCTTCCGGTTGCCCGTGAAACCGACCAGTGCGTCGTGGAACTCCAGGTTGAGCAGGTGGTACTCGTCGCCGTTGCCGGCACGCGCCGCGACGTCCATGCGCTCGACGATGCCGCGGGCGGCCTTCATCTGCTCCGGCGTGATCGTTTCCGCGAGCCGGCGGCCGACCAGTTCGTCCATCGCGGCCCGCAGGTCGTAGATTTCCAGAGCTTCGTCGAGCGGGATGTCGCGCACGAACACGCCGCGGTTCTTTTCCTGCCGCACCAGACCCGCTTCCTCCAGCATCCGGAATGCCTCGCGGATCGGACCCCGGGAAACCCCTAGCCGCTCCGAAAGCCACGCCTCGGTCAGCTTCGAGCCCGGCCCGATCTCGCCTTCGAGGATCATCCGCTCGATCTCGTGCTGCGCTGCGGTCGACAACGACGCCGAGCGGAGCAGGGCGATGGTGGGGTGGGGGACGACGATGCTGCGGTCAGGGGTGGACATGCCGGAAGTGTAGGCGCAGGCGGATGGATTGTCTACAATCTGCAAAAAACAATTGACAGCCTTTCGTCCGCTCGTAGACTGCCCCCGCTGTCCACCTAAGATGCGTGCGGCCGGGTTTCACCGGCCTGTCATGCTGTCGAGCGAGTCTTGCGGGTCGTCCGTTTCCCCTGACGGGCCACCTCACCAATTGACATCGGGGTCAAGAAGGAGGAGTCGATGAAGCTTTCCATCACGGCAGCCGGCAGGATCGCTGCCGCCGCTGTCCTGTCCGTGGTCGCCTTCGGGGCCAGCGCGCAGAAGACGCAGTTGACGGTGTACACCGCGCTCGAAACCGACCAGTTGAAGGCCTACCAGGCCGGGTTCGAGAAAGCGAACCCGAACATCGAGATCGTGTGGGTCCGCGACTCGACCGGCATCATCACCGCCAAGCTGCTGGCTGAAAAGAGCAACCCGAAGGCGGATGTCGTCATGGGTGTCGCGGCGACCAGCATGGCCATCTTCGATGCCGAAGGCATGCTGGTGCCTTATGCGCCGAAAGGGCTGGAGCGGATCGCGGCGCAGTACCGCGACCCGAAGAACCCGCCGGCGTGGGCCGGCATGGACGTGTGGGGCGCGACGGTCTGCTTCAACACGGCGGAGGCCGCCAAGCGCAACATCCCGAAGCCCGAGACGTGGCGCGACCTGACGAAGCCCGTGTACAAGGGGCAGATCGTGATGCCGCATCCGGCGTCGTCCGGCACCGGTTTCTTCGACGTCTCCGCGTGGCTGCAGCTGTGGGGCGAGGACGACGGCTGGAAGTTCATGGACGGCCTGCACCAGAACATCGCCCAGTACATGCACTCGGGTTCGAAGCCGTGCGCCGCCGCGGCGGCCGGCGAGTATGTCGTCGGGATCTCCTTCGAGTACCGCGCCAATCGCGAGAAGGCGCGCGGCGCCCCGATCGACCTCGTGTTCCCGAAGGAGGGCCTCGGCTGGGACCTCGAAGCGATCGGCATCCACAAGGGAACCAAGAACATGGCCGCGGCGCAGAAGCTGCTCGACTGGGCGGTGAGCGACGAAGCGATGGCACTGTATGCCGCCAACTTCGCGATCGTTGCGATCCCGAGCCAGTCCAAGCCGCTGCCCAACGTGCCCGCCGACTACGCGAGCCGCCTGGTGAAGAACGACTTTGCGTGGGCAGCGAAGAACCGCGACCGCATCCTGGCCGAGTGGAGCAAGCGCTACGAGTCGAAGGCCGCGCCCAAGTGATCAACCTCCGCTCGCGCTCCGCGCGAGCGGGCTAGGGTCAGCGGCGGGCCGGAACACCCGCCGGTCGCTGACCCTAGCCTCTTGAGTTACCAGCGTATGGCGGCCACCTTGCCGAGTTCTTCCAGCGAGGCGCTGCGCCTCGAAGCGGTCCACAAGGCGTTCGGCGAGTTCGTCGCGCTGCAGTCGATCGACCTCGTGATCCGCTCGGGAGAACTGGTCTGCTTTCTGGGTCCGTCGGGCTGCGGCAAGACGACGCTGCTCAGGATCATCGCCGGCCTCGAGACGCAGACGAGCGGCAGGATCTTCCAGAATGGCCGCGACATCTCGCGTGCGCCGCCTGCGGCACGTGACTACGGCATCGTGTTCCAGTCGTACGCGCTGTTTCCCAACCTGACGATCGCGCAGAACGTGGCCTACGGGCTCGTGAATCGCCGCAAGGCGCGGGCGGAAATGGATGCGCGCGTCGCGGAGCTGCTGACGCTGGTCGGCCTGCCGGATGCGGGCTCCAAGTATCCGAGCCAGATGTCGGGCGGTCAGCAGCAGCGGGTGGCTCTCGCCCGCGCGCTCGCCACGTCCCCCAGCCTGCTGCTGCTCGACGAGCCGCTGTCGGCGCTCGATGCCAAGGTGCGCGAGCGCCTGCGCGGCGAGATCCGCCAGTTGCAGCGCCGGCTGGGCGTGACCACGATCATGGTGACGCACGATCAGGAGGAAGCGTTGTCGATGGCCGACCGCGTGGTGGTGATGAACCACGGCGTGATCGAGCAGGTCGGCACCGCGAGCGACGTCTATGAGCGCCCGGCTACGCCGTTCGTCGCCGACTTCCTGGGCAAGGTGAA
>JAOUJD010000042.1 GCA_029883565.1 Burkholderiaceae bacterium | reverse complement strand
CCTGCTGGTGTGGCCTGAGCGAACGGTCGCCCTTGGCGTCGGTCATCGCGATGCCGAGCGCGAGGTCGTTGGCGTGCACGTGTTCGAGGTACGCGGCGAATCGGGCGCGATGCTCCGTGCTGCCCCTCGCATCGTCGATGCGCGCGCAGACCTGCGCGAGTGCGTTGAGCGCGTCGTGCGCGAGATACCGCTGCGCGCAGCCAGTCTCCTGGCACAGCACGCGCACGGCCTCGAGCTTGTTGAGCAGGTCGCCCGCCGATTCGTCAATGGCCAGCATGCGCGGCACCGTCCTGCCCGCATTCGTGGCCAGCATCAGCGGCGCCAGCGCCGGGTCCAGCGCGTAGTCGTAAGTGACACCAAGCGCCTGCACACCGGGCAGCAGGGTCGGCTCGTCGGCGACCGCTTCGATGCGGCGACCATCCACGTAGACCACTGGACGGAGCCGACGCAACGACTCCCGGTAATCATTGCCCGACATCAGGTTCGCAGGCGAGCGTGCCGACGAATTCACTTGCTCGGGTGCGTTCATTGCGGCCTCCGGTGAGCGGTCTCTGGATTTGAGCACGGTACACGCGCGCGCGGCGAGAACGGCGCCGGACGCGGGCGCGGCGCCCGGGCGCGCCGGACCAGAACATGCCCGCCACGTCAAACCGGGCTGGGCGCACTTTGCGCGCAAGGTGCAAGCTGTTCAGTCGGGGCCGACTGCGCGGAGGCAGCTTCCAGGACCGGGGCGACTCCCACCGCAGGCTGACCATGGCCACGGACGGCCGATCGGACGGCGCCGCGACTCACCGCAAGGAGACAACACAACAACACGAAGGGGGGATCCAGATGCTCCATGCACTTCCGAAAGGGCCGCCGTTACCGCAACACCGGGGCGCGCGTTCCTTTGTGCTGTTCTTCGGGCTGCTGTCGGCATGCGGCGGCAGCGACTACACCGCTCCGCCTGCGGCGCCGGCGGCCCCCACGATTCCAGCGGATGCCGCCACGATGCAAACGAAGCTGGCCACCGACATGGGGCGCTCGGTCGCGCGCATGGCATCGCTGGAGGCCGGCACAGTCTTCGTCCTGGTTCCCGGCATGCCCCTCGCCCCCAGCATGGTGACCGCCGCGGACACCAGCGCGGGCAGTCCGCCCAATACATGGACCTTCAAGGGCAGCTTCGACGGCAACGGCAACGGCCAGGACGAAACAACGCTGGATGGCCGCCTCACCTTCGTCAGCAACCCGACGGACTTCAACGCCGGCTTCAGCGGGGCACAGGGCAGCGCGACAGTCGGGATCGACATCCTCGGCCTGATGCACGTGTATCGAGGCGATCTCGCGTTCAGCCTCGGCATGGCCGAGCACCGGCTGTCGGGCAGCGGCACGTTCACCAATCCACTGACCGGAAGCACCACCACCATGACGGTCACCCCTGCCGAGCCCCTCACGATCAGGCTGGCCGACGGCAGCCCGAGCGCGCAGCCCAATGCGTGCGCGCACAGTTTCAACGGACCGGCACAGGTGAGCATCGCCGGATCGGCCGGAACGCTGGCGTCGCAATGGCGCTTCGCTTACGGGAGCAGCACGGTCGCGGTCAGCAGCGCATCCTTCACCGACACGTCCGGACGCACGACGGCACTGCCAGATGCCCAGGTCGACCTCGGCTGCAGCGGCACCACCGCCAGCATCAACGACTGGAACGGCCGCTTCCGGATCCGGTGGGCCTGCCTGCCACAGGAGTTCAACGAATTCAACACCACGATCACCGTCAAGAACGCGACCACGATTTCCATGATCGACGACGGCGCCACGGCGGCCGATGCCTATGAAGCGTCGCTGATCGGCGCGAGCCCGCGCGCGCTCCGCGGCTTCTTCATCGCCGGCCCGACCGGCTCCCGCTATCGTGAAGACTTCAACTGGACGCTCAACCTCGATGGCAGCGGTTTCTCGCAGTCCTCACGCTACGTCTATTTCGAGGGACCGCAGGCAGGACGGGGCGGCGTCTGCGCAGCCCGGGCCACTCGGATCTAGCCCGGCGGCTGCACCGACGCGGCGGCGCAACGGCACGGCTACGCGGGCTTCACGCGCCGCCCGCGTAGCCGGCCTCGACCAGCTTCACCAGTGCGTGCAGGGTCTGGTTGACGGGCGTCGCTACGCCCAGTTCGCGGCCGCGCCGGGCGACGAAACCGTTGAGGTGGTCGATCTCCGACGGCTTTCTGCGCGCCATGTCCTGCGCGGTCGAGGAGAGCTGCGCGGGCATGGTCGCCGCGATCCGGTCCACCGCCTGCATTGACGCCTCGAACTGCAGCGCGACGCCCTCGGCCTGCGCCAGCGCGACGACTTCGCGCACCAGCGCCTGCTGGACCTCGCGCACCTCCGGCAGCGCGGCGAGCCGCGCATACGGCGACTGCGCGAGCGCGGAGATGGCGTTGTAGGCGCAATTGACCAGCAGCTTCGACCAGAGCTCGGCGATGACATCGCGCGAGATCGTCACCGTCACGCCTGCCGTGGCGAACAGGGTCACCAGGTCCTGCAGCAAGGCAGCGACGGCGGCGGCGCGCGCCTTGTCCGCGTCCAACGGACCGATCACCAGCTCGCCACGCCCGAAGTGCTTGACCGTGCCGGGCCCGGCCATCGCCGTGGCGACGTAGACGACCGCGGGCACGACGTCCTGGCGCACGTGACGCGCGATGGTCGGCGCGTTCTCCACGCCGTTCTGCAGGCTCAGGATCGCCGCGTGCGGTTCCAGCAGCGGTGCCAGCTCGCGCGCTACCGCCTCCGTGTCGGTCGACTTGACGCAGAACAGGACCAGGTCCGCGCCGCGCACGGCAGCGAGGTCGGTGCTGGCGGCGGCGCGGACCGTCTCGACGCGACCGGCCATGTCGAGCCGCAGCCCGTCGCGCTCGACCGCCTCGACGTAGGGCGCGCGCCCGATCAGCACCACGCGGTGTCCGGCGCGCGCGAGCATGGCGCCGTAGAAGCTGCCGACGGCCCCGGCGCCGACAACGGCGATGGAGCGGAAGCGGGTGGTCATGGTGGCGTCATCGTGCGGTTGAAGGAACGGATGCGGGCGGGCATCCCGGGTCGCCGCCGCTCTCGATGAGTGTACTTCCGGCTGCACCCGTCTCCCGCGCGGCGGTATCGTCCGTGCTGCAGGCCCGTCCAGGCCGGATCGATGGAGCGCTCGATGCCAGATTGGTGCGACAACCCCACCCGTTCAACCGGATTCTCGTCAGCGGAATCCGCCTCGCCAGTGCACGGCCGCGATGCGGTCTTCCGCAGACGCGGACGCGATCGATCCGAACGTCGTGCCGGAGCCGGCCATGCCGTCTGACGGCACCGTGCTGATCACCGGGGCCGGCGGCGCGCTCGGGCGCGCCGTCGTCGAGCACTTCGCGGCACGCGGAGCGCGGCTCGTGCTGCTCGACCGCGACGGCGACGCACTGGCCAGGCTCGCCGGATCGCTGCCCGGCGCCACGGCATTGCCGCTCGCGACCGACCTGCTCGACCCCGGGGCCGTGGCGGCAGCCGTCGGGGAGGCGGTCGCCCGCTTCGCCGGCATCGACGCCGCCGTGCACCTCGCCGGCGGCTTCGCGATGGGCGAAGCGGTGCACGAGACCTCGACAACGACCTGGCAGCGCATGCTCGACCTCAACGTCAACACCATGCTGCACTCCGCCGCCGCGGTGGTGCCGGTGATGCGCCGTGCGCAGCGCGGATACATCGTCAACGTCGGCGCCATGTCGGGGCTGCGCGGCGCGGCCCGCATGGGCGCCTACATCGCCAGCAAGAGCGCGCTGATGCGGCTCACCGAGTCGATGTCGGCCGAACTGCGCGAGGAAGGCATCAACGTCAATGCCGTGCTGCCCAGCGTGATCGACACGCCGGCCAACCGCCTGTCGATGCCCGACGCGGATCCGCGCCGCTGGGTCGCGCCGGCCGACCTCGCGGCGGTGATCGGCTTCCTCGCGAGCGACGCCGCGCGCGCGGTCCACGGCGCGCTCATTCCGGTCACCGGACTGAGCTGAGTTCCGGAAAGTTCGACCGCGTCGATTCAGTCGCGCAACAGGTCGACGAGGTGCAGCGACACCGCGACCACGTGCAGGAGCAGCAGGCCCGCCAGTGCGCGCGCGGCGATGACGTGATGGCCACGCCATGCCACCGCCCCGTCAGTGTTCTGGCTGAAGAACCAGAACGCTCCGCTGAGGGCGGTCGCGAGCAGCGCAAGGAGCAGCAGGCCCTCGATCGTCGCGAACAGCCCCCCGCCTTCGCTGCCTGGCCGCTCGCCCTTGAAGACACCGGCCACGTCCCGCCCGATGTCCTCGAACTGCCCCGCCACCCAGGGGAAGTACAGCCGCCAGCGCCCGCCCACCGCGCACGCCGCGAAATAGACGGTCCCCAGGGGCAGCAGCGCCAGCCCCAGCGCAACGTGGCTGAGGTTCGAGAATCCCGCCTCCTCCGGCAGCGCCTGGTACATGCCGATCCACGGGCTGCTCGCAAGCAGCCACGTGCATGCCAGCGCGATCAGCAGGTGCAGCGGATTGACGAGGCGGTCAAGCAGCGAGCGCATCGGCGCGTTGCCCTGCGGCCTCGGCGCCCCCGGCGAGCTGCGCGACCTGCCCGGCGAAACGCTCGACGGCGTCCCAGTCGGTGAACTGCACCTTCGTGCCGAAGTCGGTCGGCCCCCTGTTGATCCACATGACCAGCCGCATCATGTGCTTGTCGATCGGCCCGTAACGCGAGTAGTCGAGTTCGCCGGCGAACACTGCCTGCAGCTTCGGCTTCCACGGCGATTGCGCGACCAGCCGTTTCAGGTAGGGATTGGTCTGCGGCGTGTTCTTCGCCGGCTTGCGCGCCACCAGGTTCACCGAGAAGAGCGCGCTCGGCCGGCTCTCGAGCGGGTCCTTGTTGGCGCGGATGAACTCGAGCACCGACGGGTGATGCTTGCCGTGCTTGATGCTGGCGCCGATGACGAGCGCGTCGTAGGCCTGCGGATCGACGGTGCAACCCACCAGCGGCGCGACGTCGGCGCGCTGACCGCGTTGCGCAAGGCTTGCCTGGATGCGCTCGCAGATCTGCTTCGACAGGCCGTAGGCCGAGGAATAGAGCAACAGCGTGCCGTGCATGAAAGGGACGAATCGCGGGAGGAGACGCGCAGAGGCTAGCAACGGGGACGGGCAAAGCCGCTGACCCAGGTCAGCCTCGCAGTCGCAAGGCGTCGGCGGCGCGACAGGTGCTTGCCTTTGGACAGCATCGCTGCCGCGCTGGCCCGAGTCCCCGCCGCGGCAAGGCGGGGACTCGTCGTGATCAACCGGGACGCCGCGCGAACCGGCTCCAGTTCGCTATTTGGGCGAATACCAGATCGGCGACGTGTAGGCGCGCTCGACGATGGTCATGCGCGTTCCGGGCAGCGGCTTCGTCCCGAAGCGCACGGCGTCATAGGCCGTCCAGCGCGGAGTCGGAATCTCGAGTATCCGCCCGTAGTAGAAGGCGGGCTGCGCCGGATCGAAGTCGGGGTCCTTCCAGACCGCGATCAGCTCGGGCGCCCCGATCGTGTTGGTCCACGAGGCCGTGCCGAGGTCCACGGTGTTGCCCACTGCCGGCAACTTGCCGGTCTTCGGATCCGGCTTGCGGTTGCCGCCCCAGGCCACGTCGTAGATTCTTTCCTGCAGCTTGCCGTCCTTGCCAAGCCAGCCCTTGACGATCTGGTACCGGTCGAGATTGGCCCCGATCGGGTCCTTCAGGGCGGCGACCAGGAAGGTCGGCGCCTTGCCCGGCGGAGCGTTCGACAGGTCCCCGCCCATCGGCACTCCCCTTGTGTAACCGATTTCGGCCGGCAGCCGGTTCGCGGCGTGCTTCGGTTCGAAATCCCAGCCGGCAAAGAAGCGCACGATCATGCGCGGGCCCGTCGTGGCGTAGGTTTCGCGGCGCTGCATGGCGTCGAAGATGGCCGCGCGGGTGTTCTCCTTGGCCCACACCGCGGCGTACCCGGAGGCCGAGACTTCCCAGTCCATGACCTTCACGCCCGTCTTCGGGTTTTCGACGAAGACCTTGGTCATGCGATGCGGGCTCGGTTCCTGCGGCACCGTCTTGCCGAAGAAATTCTCCTCCTCCATCGCCGCCAGGCCGTTGTGCGCGTCGCTGCTGCCGATCAGGCCGAACTTGAACGGGTTGGTGCCGAGCTCCTGCTCCAGCTTGAGTCCGTTCTTCAGAGCCGAGCGCACATATTCGAACTCGAGCATCTCCTTCTTCTTGGCCTCGGTGGCATCGAGGTTGCCCTTGTCCCAGGTCTCGAAGTCGGCAAACTCGTCGTTGGGCGACAGGAACGGATGCGCTTCTCCATCGCCCTTGGTCTGCGTGGCCTCGTACAGGCGCTCCCACTTGGCGCGCTGCTCGGCGTACTCGCGGTCGACCTTCCGTCCCGTGAACGACTCGATCAGCGGAAACATGCGCCCGTTGCTCAGGTTGCCGTTGTGCGCGATGGCGAGCACGCGCCCGCCGGTCTTCTGCTCGTAGGCAGCCATCCACTTCCACAGGTCGCGCGGGTTGTCGCTGCCGAGCGGAGCCTGCGACGTGAACGGCTCCGTCTGGCTCGCCTTGTCCGCGTTGTCCCGGTAGATGACGTTGCGGTGCAAGTTGTTGCCGCCCGTGTTCGACGTCCACTCATAGCCGATGAACGCAGTGAAGCGGCCGGGATCGTTGTAGGCCTCCGCCGCCTTGATCGTCTCGTCCCACGCGCCGCGGTAGGCGGGTGTGCCCGGGACCGGCATGATGGCCTTGGAAATGGCGCCCTTTCCGAAACTGGTGATGATGTCGATCGCGGCCTCGGCGCCCTTGCCGCTGCGGATCATGTCGTGCCACTTGCGGCCCTGCGGGTCGGCCATGATCGCGGGATCACCGCCGATGATCAGCGGGAAGAAACCCATGCCGTCGGAGTGATCTGCCACGACGAGGAAGTCGAGCGGACGCGACAGCTTGACGGGCTGGCCGGTCGACGACATCAGCTCCTCGCCCCGCGCGAAGCGATACGCCTCGCGCGGCCCCAGGCGCGCCCCGAACGCGCCCGCATCCATCGAGAACGAAGTGTGCAGGTGCGTGTCGCCGAAGAAGGGGCGGGTCGGAAAGTTGCGCCCCGCATAGGGTGAGTACACGGGCCTTGCCTGGAACGCCTCTTCGGCCGCCTCCTTGCTTGGAGCCGCGAGCCCCGGGGAACTCTGGGCCGGCGCCAGTGCAGGCACTGCCAGGCCCAGTGCGAGCGTCGCCGCTAGGGTCACCCTGTGAGCAAGTGCGATCTCCATCTGCCTTCTCCTCTATTAAGCGGTCGTACCCGCCGCTTCGCGCCCGACCGCGCAGTGTAGCTGCCAGCTTGGCCTGCGCCGCATGCCGTGAGATGACGACGCTCAATCCACGTTGATTCAGGGCGCGCGGCCCGGGCGTGTCCCCGCTGGAGGGCAGAAGCGGCCGTCGGGTCGCTGCTACGCTCCCGCAATGAACTCGCCATTTGTCGACCTGGGTCTTTCGAAGGAAGTCGTCGAGGTCCTCACCGGCCTGGGCTACGAAGAGCCGACGCCGATCCAGAGCCAATCGATCCCGCCGCTGCTCGCCGGCAAGGACCTGCTCGGGCAGGCGGCCACCGGCACGGGCAAGACTGCGGCGTTCGCGCTGCCGCTGCTGCAGCGGGTCCTCGCCGCGCACCGCAAGCCGGGGCCTCCGGCCGTGCTGGTGCTGGTGCCCACTCGCGAGCTCGCGATCCAGGTCGCCGAGGCCTTCCACAGCTATGGAGCGAAACTCGGGGCCGTGGTGCTGCCGATCTACGGCGGGGCCGAGTTCGGGCGACAGGCACAGGCGCTGAAGCGCGGCGTGCACGCCGTGGTGGCCACGCCGGGCCGCGCGCTCGATCACATCCGCCGCGGCACGCTGAAGATGGACGCGCTCGCCGCCGTGGTGCTGGACGAAGCCGACGAGATGCTGGACATGGGATTCGCCGAGGACATCGAGTTGATCCTCGACGCCGCACCGGCGACCCGGCAGACCGCCCTCTTCTCCGCCACGCTGCCCCCGCGCATCGCGGCGATCGCGGACAGGCATCTGCGCGACCCCCAGCGCGTGCTGATCGCGCGCGAGAAGGCCGTCAAGGGCACCGCTCCGCGCGTACGCCAGACCGCGTACATCGTGCAGCGGGCGCACAAGGTGGCGGCGCTCGGCCGCGTGCTGGACCTGGAGTCGCCGACGCTCGCGATCGTCTTCGCGCGCACCCGCACCGAGGTCGACGAGCTGGCGGAAAAGCTGCGCGGCCGCGGCTACCAGGTGGAACTGCTGCACGGCGGCCTGTCGCAGGACCAGCGCGACCGCGTGATGAAGCGCGTGCGCGCCGGGTCGGTCGACCTGCTGGTGGCGACCGACGTCGCCGCGCGCGGCCTGGATGTCGAGCACCTGTCGCACGTGGTCAACTTCAACGTGCCGGCATCGCCGGAATCGTACGTGCACCGCATCGGCCGCACCGGCCGCGCCGGCCGCGAGGGCGTCGCGATCACGCTGGCCGAGCCGCGCGAGCACCGGCTGCTGCGCAACATCGAACAGCTCACCAAGCAGAAGATCGACGTCGCGACGGTCCCCACGCCGATGGATGTGCGCGCGCGCCGGCTCGACATGACGCGCGGCGCCTTGCGTGAGGCACTCGAGGAAGGCGAACTGGACAGTTACCGCGTCGTGACCGACGCGCTGGCGAGCGAGTTCGACCCGATGGACGTCGCCGCCGCCGCGGTGAAGCTCGCGCACCGGACGCTGCAGGCCGACGCCGCGCACGACGAGGAGCACATTCCCTCGATTGACCTGTCGAAACCACGCGAGCCGTGGGCGAAACCGGCACGCAAGGACCACCGCGCGCCGGCTGCGGCGGCCAGCGGCGCGCAGCGCCGCCTGGCGGAACGCGCCGGGCCGGCGGGACGCAGCCCGCGCGAGGAAGAACGGCCGACCCGCCCCGCGCCCGGCATGCACGCGGTGGCGGGCGGCAGGCGCAAGGCACCTGGCGCGATGACGATGGTGCGGGTGTACGTTGGCGCAGGCCGCAACGCGGGACTGCGCCCTGCGGACATCGTCGGTGCGATCGCGAACGAGGCCGGAGTCAGCGCGCGCGAGATCGGCGCAATCGAGATCGAGGAACGTTTCTCGCTGGTGGAAGTGTCGGACCACATTGCCGATGACGCGATCCGCGCGCTGCGCGCCACCTCGCTGCGCGGGCAGCGCGTGACGGTGCGGAAGGATCAGCCGAAGCGTTCCACGAAGTAGGTTCGGGGAACGGGCCGGCGCTTCCGGCCCTTCAGCTCAGCGCCAGCCAGCCGCCCGCGAGCATCATCGCCGCGCCGGCGACCCGCGACATCCAGCGGCCACCGGGGACCAGTTTCTCGAGCAGCACGTAGACCGCAATCAGCGCGACCCAGAGCAGGTTCATCACGCCGGCCACGAACAACAGCAGCATCAGCGCCCAGCAGCAGCCGAGGCAGTACAACCCGTGCCCGGCGCCCATGCGGAACGGTCCCGCCGCGCCGCCGCGCCAGTTCGTCAGCATGAACTCCATCGGATTGCGGCAGTGGCGCAGGCACGCTTCCTTCAGCGGGAGCCATTGGTAGATGCCGGCCACGATCAGCAGTCCGGCCGCCAGCGGTCGGCTCGCGGCGGCCATCGGCGCAAGCAGCGCCGCCCGCTCGAGCGCGAGCTGCAGTGCAGTGGCGGCACCGCTGAAACCTGTCCACACCGCCAGGTAACCCGCGGCGAAGGTCCACGCCGCCGGCAGAACGCTGCCGCGCTCGCGATTGCGGCGGACCATCGCCGTGTAGAGAAGGATCGCCGGCGCTGCGCTCGGCAGCATCATGCCGACCATCATGACGCTCCACATCACGAACATCAGCGCGGCGTCGCGCCATGGCGACGCGCCCATCGACATGGCGCTCATGCCCTCCATGCCTTCCATCGCGTCCATCGCACTCATCGTGGCCGCGTCGCGCCAGAGATAGGCCCAGGCGAGCGCCACCAGCACGACCAGCGTCGCCGCGACCGCCGCGCGGTCGCGGCGGACAGCCGCTTCCAGACCGCGTTCGAGCGACGACCCGGCTAGGCCGCCCATGCGAAGGGAGCGAAGTGGCCGTTGCGCTTGCCGCTCTTGTCGTCCCAGTTGATGCCGAACGCGCGGAAGCGGCTGCGCGTTGCCTTGGCGAGCGCGACGCGCGTGGTGACGGGATGGAACACGTTATCGAGGACAACAGGCTCGCCCTCGTTCACGGCACTCGGAATCCCTTCGCAGGCGAAGTCGGCAAGTTCACCTGCACTGGCCGAGCGCTTCAGTCCGTCCACCGTGAACTCGATCGGCCGCCGCTCGACGCCCGCCATGTTCGCCACCAGCGGACCGATGGCCGCCATCGGACCGCCCGCGGCCCCCGAGGCGATCGCGGTCACCGCTTCGGCCTGCTCAGGCGATGCGCTCTCGTCCACGATCAGGCCGACGGTCAGACCGCCCTCGGCCATGGGTCCCGGCGACAGCAGCATGATGATGAACTTGACGCCGTCCAGCTTGACGCCGTCCTTTTCGCCCTTGTCGACGCGCAGCACCAGCGCGGCCTTGCAGTCGCCTTCCGTCGGGCGCGCGGCCAGGTTCGAGGTGATGCAGGGGCAAACGAAATCGCAGTTGCAGGTCTCCATGTACTGCCCTTCGACGCGCCATGTGCTCATGCGGTCCTCCTGTTCGGTTCACCATCGGAATGATCGGATCATGCGCCCTGCAGGCGCCGCGTGGTGATGCCGCGCAACATCGCGCGCCGAGCGCGCGATCGAGGGATTACCCTCCTGCGGATCGCGATCGGGGACCGCGCATGCGGCCTAGTTCAACGCGCATGACTGCCAGGCGCGCCTGAGTGTCTTGCGGAGAAAGATCTGTGCAGCGCCGCAGTCCACCCGCCGCTCGTACTCGTCATAGCCGAGGCGCTTGCACGCGCGGATGGCCTCTTCGAGCCCCTCGTGGGCCGACACGTAGAGAGTGTCAAAGCCCAGTCGCATGGCTTCCAGTTCGGCGCGCTCGATCAGGCAGCGTCCGATGCCCATGCCCTGCAGCGCGGGCCGCACCGCTACGCTGTCGAGGCACAGTCCGTCGATCGTCTTCGCGAGCACCACGACACCCGCGAGGTACCGGCCCTGCACCGCGACGTAGACGTGGCAGTGTCGCAGCACGTCCATGTAGTCGTCCACCATGGGCCCGGGCTGTCTGCCGATGCGCTCGACATACGGCAGATATGCCTCGCAAACGCACGCGGCGATGCCGGGTACGTCATGCGGCCCCGCCGGCCGCACTTCGATCTGGTCCATGGCAATCCACCCTCCTCTGACCGCTCTCCTCCCCGGGACGTGGGTCCTTTCACCGAGGACTTCCACTCGCAGCGCATTACCTTCGCGCCGGTCCGCAGGGTTCTCTTCTTGTACCTCGCGACCGCACCCGTTTAACGAGGCGGGGCATCGATCGCCGCATGTCCGGCGGTCGATGACCCGTGCTCGGCGGTCGAGATTCAGGGCAGGAAAGGGGAATCCAGGCGCCCGTCGCACGCGGGCTGCGGTCGTCCCGGCCCTCCTCCCCTGACCGCATGCATGCGGCCTGCCAGGAGAAACGTTACGCCCCGCGTTACGGCGGAACAAGTATTTCCCCCGCGACCAGTCGTCGCGGGGCGGGTCGTTCTCGCATTCTTGGGAGTCGCGATACCCATGCTGGCCACACTGTCGAACCGCCCGTGCGGACGCCCTCAACCCGGCGACGTCGGCGACGGCGTGATGGCTGCAGCCTTCGCCGACGCGACGGAGAACGTGGACCGCGCGTACCGCAAGGCCCTCGAATTCGGCGACACCGACGAAGGACCGGCCGGCACACGCCGCGACGGGTTCTGCACCGGCTATTTCCGGGAGATCGGCGGCAGCGAGCCAGACGCGTTCGGCATTCCGAGGAAGCAGGCGACGCACCGCGCGCGGCCGTGGGCCGCCGGGCAGCGCATTTCGCGAGGAGTGAACTTGAGGGCGATGACGATCCGGGCCGAACGCGTCAAGCAAGAGGCTGCGGGAGTGGTGGCCTCGGATGGCCCTAGTGCGTGATCACGACCAGCACGTTGCAGTGCGCGTTCTCGATCAGTGAGGCCGAGGTCGATCCGCGCCACCAGCGCGCAGCCCAGCCCTTGAGGTGCTTGTGCCCGACCACGATGAGGTCGGCGTTGATCTTCTGCGCGTAATCGGTGATCTCCTGCACCGCGTCACCAACGAGCATCTCGCCGGTCGCCGCGCGGCCGGCTTCCTTCAGGCGGCGCAGGCCGTCCTCCAGGATGGCCTTGAACCTCTGCTTGTCTTCCTCGTCACGCCCGCTGTCGTAGAACCCGCCGTCCACGGCGATGTAGACGGCCGGCGACGGCATGACCGCGATCAGGTACAGCTCGGATTGGCTCCACTGCGCGATGTCCCGGCAATCGAGAAGGGCCTTCTGGCCCGATTCGGAACCGTCGTACGCGAGAAGAATGCGCTGGTACATGGCTCAGTCCTTGGTCGAACGCGGCGACCATAGCCCCTTGGGCAAAGGGTGTAAAGCGGGCGGAACCCGCGATCGTCATTGCCCGCCGGCCCGTCCGGGCGCAGCGCGCCGTGGCCCGGAACCGGGGCCATCGGGCACGTAGCCTCAGAAGCGTGCGGCGCAGCCTTCCACGCTGGTGCTGGAGTAGCGCAGGGCGACGCGCGCGCCGGTCGCCGTTTCCGCGCGTTCGTCTATGCACATTTCTTCGGTCACTTCGATCCGGACCGTTCCTCCGTCCTGGGCCGACCATGCGTCGAAACGTTGGGTGCGCCCCGCCCCGTCACGAGCACTGAAAGGCGAGGCGGGAAACCGCACGACCTTGCCGTCCGCCAGTTCGAGCCGCCCGCCCTCCGGCGTCGCGACGAAGCGCCAGTTGGGATCCACCCCCGAGGCGTGAAGCCGCGCGCCAGCAGGAATGTCCCGCGGTGCGCCCGCGCACGACAGGATGTGGCCAACCGCGCGCCGGAATCGGCGAACGGTGACCACCGATCCGGCGTCATCGCCGGCGAACTCGACATACAGCGGCCGGCCGGCGTTTTCCATTACCTGCCGCACGGCGGCCACGCCCGCCGTCAGCGCGGTGTCGGGACTCTTGTCGGAAAGCTTCGAGGCGCGCGGGCCGAGCGATGCGCCCTGACACGACTGGAACACCAGCAGCCCGGCGGGGCCGTCGGTGACGAAGCCGCGGAAGTCAGCTGCGGCCGCTCCGCCGGCAAGGCCTGCGGCCAGAACGCCCGCGAGACAGCGCCCGGCATAGTTCGTGAGTCCTCGATCGACGACGTTCATTCAGGAAGCCTTGTGCAAAAAGAACGCGGGCGCATGGCGCCCGCGGGTTGCTGCGTGCCGCGGGGGGACGCGGCGGAGGAACGCTACAGGTTCGGGTAACCGGTCTTGGCGACCGGATTGAAGAAGTCGAAGTTCTCCGTCGCCGGCACCTTCAGGTTGAACTTCGGGTCCGTCGTCGTGATGCCCAGGTACTTGCGCATCGCGTCGTGGATGTGGCGCGGCTTGATCACGACGCCATTGACCGGATCGACCGCGCCGGTTGCCGTGTTGATCTTCAGCTGCTCGTGCTTCGGGCCACTGGCACCGAACACGCGGTTGCCCCAGGCGGGATTCGCTTCCATCAGCACCTGGCTGCCCACCGACCAGTGGTCCTTGCCGTTGCCGGCGTTGAGCGGCGTGCGGCCGAACTCCGAGTAGATGCGCAGAAAGATCCGGTTGCTGAGTCCAAGCGCCGCCGACTTCTGCCAGATGTAGTCGACCATGTCGGTCAGGCGCGGCAGCGCCGTCGCGTACGCGTTGGCAAGCTGGCTGTGGCCGTCGAATCCGCCACTCGCCAACTGGATCGTCGACGTGATGCCGGCCTGCGCCGCCACCAGACCGACGTGCGCCTGCGTGAACGTGTCGAACGTCGCCGGGATGAAGGACGCGACGCGCTCCATCAGGGCGCGCGCGTCGGTCGTCGCGGAAAACTGGTCGGCGAGCAGGCTCTGCTTGGGCAGCATGGTGCCGGTCGCCTGCAGTGCGGCCATGCGCTGGGCGCGCGTGGCGAACGCCTTGTTCAGGTCGGCCTGCTTCATGAAGTCGTTCGTCGCGCTTGCCGCATTCGGCGCCACCAGGGCCCGGAACGTGTTCGAGTCGGGCACCGGAGTGGCAGGCATCAGCCCGGCGCTGGTGCTGAAGCCGCCCGAGTTCAGCCACGGCATCGGCAGCCCGCGGCCGTACTGCGCGGCAAACAGCTCGGCGACGTTCGGGTAGCCCATGTCGAGCCGTCCGGTGGCATGCGTGCGGGTGCCGTCGGTGTGGCTGTTGGTCTCGCTGTTGACGCCATTGATCACCAGCATCTGGTTGTAGTACTTGCTGAAGAACGTGGCGTTGCTGCCCATCGGCGCGAAGCGGATATCGCCCGCCAAGCCGGCGGGCGTGCCCGCTGCCGCGTAGTTGTTCATCGCGGGATTGGTTTCACGCGGGTCCGTCCACGAACTCGCATCCAGTCCACCGGATGCGTGGATGTTGATCAGGATGCGGCCCGAATACAGCGACGACTGCGCGTTGGCGATCGGAATCAGGCTCCATGCCGGAACCACGGTGCCGACCATTTTGAGAAAGTCTCGACGGTCCATTTCAGTCACTCCTTCGTTCTTGGCACGTGTGGTCCAGCGTTATTCGTAGAGGAACTTCGGGTCGCCGAGCATGTAGGCAAGAACGGCAGCCCACGTCCGGCCCGTGTAGTTCGGGTCGTTGTTGTTGTTGTAGGCGCAGTTGACCGGGCGGGCAGGCGCATTGGCGCGGTCCGACCAGATCGCCGTGAACAGCTGGTACGTGCGCTGCACCTCGGCATCGGTCACCGGGACGTCGTCCTTCCACAGCGACTTGTGCAGATGCTTGATGTTCGCCTGGATCGCCGCCTGGCCGGCCGAGCTCGCCGGCGTGTCGGTCAGCGCGACCGCAGGGAACAGCAGGCGCGTCGACTGCGTCTTGTTGAAGTCGTTCTGCGTGAACGAGCAGCTGCGGGTGGCGACCAGGCGGTCGATGGCGATGCTCTGCATCATCGTGTGCTCCTGGGCACGCTTCGTCCGGTTGATGCCGTCGAAGTCGCCGTAATTCAGGCCGAAGCCGGCGTACGGGTTGTTGAAATCGTTGAACGTCTGGCCGACGAGCGCCGTCAGCTTCCGGTTCAGGTGCACCGGGTTGAGCATGTTGAACGCGCCGAGGTCACCCAGCTCGATCATGCGACCCGCCGTCAGGCCGGACGCCGACTCGGCACGGCCCCACGGGCTCATCACCAGGTCGGTCAGCAGGTCCTTGACGTTGAACGCGCCGTTGCCGCGGTTCGTCTTGAAGCGGTTGGCGATGTCCTGGAACACCTCGTTCTGCGCGTTGTATGCGGACAGCAGGTTGGCGTTCTCCGGCGTCGACGCATCGAGCGGCGCCTTCAGGGGCTCGCGTCCGAACACCGCCTGGT
>JAOUJD010000041.1 GCA_029883565.1 Burkholderiaceae bacterium | reverse complement strand
ACCGCGACAAGGCGGCCGCGGTCGCCTCCCGGTACGGCTACGCCTATGCGCTCGGCCTGCACCCGCTGTGGCTGGCCGACGCGCAGCCCGCGGACATCGAACGCCTGCGCGCGATCGTGCCGGCGGCGCTCGCCGACCCGCGCTTCGTCGCCATCGGCGAAATCGGCATCGACCTCGCCGAGCCCGGGCTCGATCCGGATCGGCAGCAATGGTTCTACCGCGAGCAATTGAAGGTCGCGCGTGACTTCGGCCTGCCGGTGATCGTGCACATCCGCCAGTCCGCCGACCTGCTGCTCAAGCACCTGCGCGCCATCGAAGTGCCCGGCGGGATCATCCACGCCTTCAATGCGAGCACCCAGCAGGCCGGGCAGTTCGTCGACCGCGGCTTCCGGCTCGGCATCGGCGGCGCGATGACCTACAGCGGTTCGCAGCGCATCCGCCGCCATGCGCGCGAATTGCCGGACCACGCCTGGGTGCTGGAGACCGACGCCCCTTACATCCCGCCGCAGTGGCTGCGCATCGACGGCGCGGCCGGTCGCAACGAGCCCTCGCACCTGCCGCGCATCGCCGCTGAACTCGCGGCGCTGCGCGGCTCCTCGCTCACCGACCTGGCCGCGCAGAACCGGGCCAATGCGGTGGCCGCCCTGCCTCGGCTCGGCGCCTGGCTCGCGGCATCGAACGCCTGATGGGCAATGCGGTCGGCGGCGCTGGTTGCCTTCGTCGCCGGCGTGTGCGCGCTCCAGTTGCAGCCGGTCCTGCCGTCGTCAGCAACGATCTGGCTGCTTGCGGCGGTGGCCGCCGCGTCGGCTGGCGGCGCCTGCGCGGCACGCGACCGCGTTCCTGAGTTCGCGCGACGCGCGGTCCTGATCGTCGCCCTGGCCGGCGCGGGTTTCGGCTACGCGGCGGCGCAGGCCCGCCTTCGCCTGGCCGATGAACTTCCTTTCGCGATGGAAGGCCAAAGCATCCTGGTCGAAGGCGTGGTCGCCTCACTGCCGGCGCGACTCGAGCGTGGCGTGCGCTTCGAGTTCGACGTGGAGCGCGTGCTGACGCCCGACGCCGTCGTGCCGAGCCGCCTGCTGCTCGGCTGGTACGACGACGCGACCGTGATCCGGCCGGCCGAGCGCCGGCGCTTCGCGGTGCGGCTGAAGCGTCCGCACGGGGTGCGCAACCCCGGCGGCTTCGATCTCGAGGCGTGGCTCCTCGAACGAAACCTGCGGGCGACGGGGTCCGTGCGCAGCGGTCGCGCGGATCCGCCGCCGGCGCTGGTCGACCCGGTGGTCGGTTCGCCAGGTGCGCTGATCGAGCGCGCCCGCTTCGCGTTGCGGGACCGCCTCGCCCCGATGCTGGAGGGACGCCGCTACGGCGGTGTCCTGCTCGCACTGGTCATCGGCGAGCAGCGCGCGATCGCTGCCCGCGACTGGACGCTGTTCAACCGCACGGGGATCTCGCATCTGGTCAGCATCTCGGGGCTGCACATCACGATGATCGCGAGCCTCGCGGGGTGGGGCGTCGCCGCGGCCTGGCGCCGGACGCCGGCCCTGCTGGCGCGTGCCGCGGCGCAGAGCGCCGGCGTGGTCGCCGGACTCGGGGCGGCCTTCGCCTACGCGCTGCTGGCCGGGTGGGGCATCCCGGCGCAACGCACCGTGCTGATGCTCGCGGTCGTCGCGGGGGCGTGGCTGTTGAACGCGCGCGCCGGGTTCGGCGTGTCGCTGGCGCTGGCGGCGGCCGCGGTCTGCCTGGTCGACCCGTGGGCCGTGCTCGCCGCCGGCTTCTGGCTGTCCTTCGGCGCGGTGGCGGCGATCGTCTGGGTCGCGCACGGGCGTGTTCCGGATCTGCGCCTGCCGTCGTGGCGGCGCACCGTGGCGACAGCGGTCCGCGTGCAGGTCGCCGTGACGCTGGCGCTGCTGCCGGCGACCGTGCTGCTGTTTCATCAACTGTCTCTGGTGTCGCCGCTGGCCAACGCGCTCGCCATTCCCGTGGTCAGCTGGGCCGTGACACCGCTGGCCCTGGTGGCGGCGGTCGTCGCGCTGCTGCCGGCGCCGATCGGGTTCGGGGCCGAGTGGCTGTTGGCCGGCGCCCACGCGGTCTTTTCTCTGCTGGCGGCCATGCTCGAGTGGGTTGCGTCGCTGCCGGCAGCGGCGCTGCCGGTCGCCACGCCACCTGCGGCCCTGGTCGTCCTCGCGCTTGGCGGGATCGCCTGGCTGCTCGCGCCCCCGGGCTGGCCGGCGCGCTGGGTGGGCGCGGCGTGCATGCTGCCGATGTTCCTGTGGCCCGCCGAGCGACCGGCCGATGGCGAACTCTGGGTGACGGCGCTCGACGTCGGGCAGGGCTCGGCGCTGCTGGTCGAGGCGCACGACAGCGCCTGGCTCTACGACACGGGCCCGCGCTATTCGAACGACGCCGACGCGGGCGAGCGCATCGTCCTTCCTTACCTGCGCCATCGCGGCGTCGCGCGGCTCGACGGCCTGATCGTGTCGCACCTGGACGCCGATCATTCGGGCGGGACGGCCGCGCTGCTGCGTGCGCTGCCGGTGCGGCGCATCGTGACCTCGATCACGCAGGACGATCCGATGTTCGCCGGCCGAACGGTGGAGCGCTGCACTTCCGGCACAGCCTGGTCGAGCGGTGCGCTGCGCTTCACCGTACTGCACCCGACCGCTGCGGACTACGAGCGACGCCGCAGCACCAACGCAATGAGCTGCGCCGTGGCGATCGAAGTCGGCGCGCGCCGCGTGCTGCTGACCGGCGACATCAGTACCGCGGAAGAGGGCGCGATCCTCGCGCGCTGGCCTGGGCTGCGTGTTGAGTGGCTGGCCGCTCCGCACCATGGCAGCCGCTCCTCGTCGGGCGCCGCGCTGCTCGCGGCACTCGGCGCGCGCGAGGCCGTCGCGCAGGCGGGGTACCGCAACCGGTACGGTCACCCGGATTCTTCGGTGGTCGACCGCTACCGCGCGCATGCGGTGAAATTGCTGCGCACGGATCACTCGGGCGCACTTCAGTGGCGCTTCGGGGCGGACGGCGGCACCCGTGTCAGTGCGTGGCGCACCGAGGCGGTGCGCTACTGGCACAACCGGCCGGGCGGGCCGTGGATCGTGGAAACCGATCCCGCCGACGAGGCGGGAGAACCGGCGCCGATCGAGCCCTTCGTCGCCGGATGACCACGGGCTTTGGTGGCCCGCATGTTGCTAGACTGGGTTGCGACCAACGGGAGGGGTCGGGCGTCGAATGATCAGCGCGTACGACGAGATGTACGGCTCGGACGGCCTCGTGCGCGCGCATTACGGCGAGTTCGAGCGCTGGCTGTCGGAACAGAGCGGCGAGACCATGCGCTTCAAGCGCGCGGAAGCCGACCTCGTGTTCCGTCGCGTGGGCATCACATTCGCGGTGTACGGCGACGACGCCGGCACCGAACGCCTGATTCCCTTCGACGTCGTGCCGCGCATCATTCCCGCGTCCGAGTGGCGGCAGCTGGAAGCCGGCCTGAAGCAGCGCGTGCGTGCCCTGAACCGCTTCATCCACGACATCTACCACCAGCAGGACATCGTGCGCGCGGGTCGCATCCCGGCCGAGCAGGTGTTTCGCAACGTGCAGTACCGCCCGGAAATGCACGGCGTGGACGTGCCGGCCGGCATCTATTCGCACATATCGGGAGTTGACGTCGTGCGGGCGGGCGCCGGCGAGTTCTACGTGCTGGAGGACAACCTGCGCGTGCCGAGCGGCGTGTCCTACATGCTGGAAAACCGCAAGATGATGATGCGGCTCTTTCCCGACCTATTCGCCCGTAACCGCATCGCGCCGGTGGCGCACTATCCCGATCTGCTGCTCGACAACCTGCGCGCCGTCGCGCCGACGGGAGTCGACGATCCCACGGTGGTCCTGCTGACGCCCGGGATGTACAACTCGGCGTACTTCGAACATGCGTTTCTCGCACAGCAGATGGGCATCGAACTGGTCGAGGGCCAGGACCTGTTCGTGCAGGACAACAACGTCTACATGCGCACGACCCGCGGCCCCCAGCGCGTGGACGTCATCTATCGGCGCATCGACGACGACTTCCTCGACCCGCTCGTGTTCCGTCCCGATTCGCAGCTCGGCGTGCCCGGCCTGCTGTCCGTGTACCGCGCGGGGCGCGTCACGCTCGCCAACGCGATCGGCACGGGCATCGCGGACGACAAGTCGATCTATCCGTACGTGCCCGACATGATCGACTTCTACCTCGGAGAGAAGCCGATCCTCGCCAACGTGCCGACCTACCGGTGCCGCGAGCGTGCCGACCTCGACTACACCCTCGCCCACATCGACGAGCTGGTCGTGAAGGAGGTGCATGGGGCCGGCGGCTACGGCATGCTGGTCGGCCCCGCGGCGTCGCGCCAGGAATGCCGCGACTTCGCCGAGCGGGTCCGGGCCAACCCGGACAACTACATCGCGCAGCCGACGCTCGCGCTGTCGACCTGCCCGACCTACGTGGAATCGGGGCTGGCACCGCGCCACGTCGACCTGCGACCCTACGTCCTGTCGGGCCGCGACGTCGTGACCGTGCCGGGCGGCCTGTGCCGCGTGGCCCTGCGCGAGGGTTCGCTGGTCGTCAACTCCTCCCAGGGCGGCGGCACCAAGGACACCTGGGTGCTCGAGCGATGACGTCCTCAGTCCAGCCCGGTCAGGTCGAACCGCTCGATCCCGCGGCCCGCCGCGCGACCGACCAGATCGATCCCTACGCGCTGATCGAGCGCGCGGAACGGCTGCTGAACACGGAGCCGCACGACGCGGTCGTGTTCGCGCTGCGCGCGCAGAGCGTTGCACGCGCACGCACCGCCGACACGCTGATGGCGCGCGCGCATTTCGTGGCCGGCGCGGCGCTGATGCAGGTCGGCGACTGGTCCGGCGCCATCCGGCAGCTGTCGCAGGCCGAGCAGGTCTACCGGGCCCAGAGCGACGTCGCGGCGCAGTGCCGGGTGATCACCCAGCTCGCCACCGCATGCTGCGAACTCGGCGAGTACAGCGAAGCGCTCGACGGCTTCGCGCAGGCGCAGAAGCTCGCGCGGCAGAACCACGACGCGGCCTCGGTGCGGCGCGCGCTGGTGCACCAGTCGGCCGTGCACACGATGCTCGGCGACTTCGAGGCCGCGCGCGAATCGCTGCGGTCCGCGCTCGAGTTGCCGTCCGGCTCGGCGGCCGACGAGGGCCTGGTCGTGCTGCAGTTCGGCCTGGTGGATGCGAACGAGGGCCTGCGCGCCGCGCTTGCAGGCGACGCCGCGACGGTCACGCGCCGCATGGCGGAGGCCGAGGAGCACTTCGAGGTTGCGCTCGAGCTGCTGGCCGGCACCACGGACCGGGCGAACGCGATCACGGCCCGTACCCAGCTGGGCGCCGCCCGCTGCTGGCGCGGCCAGTTCAAGCAGGGCCTCGATGACCTGAAGGGGGCTGTCGCCGAGGCCGTGCGCAGCGGCTTCAAGCTGCGTGAGGTCCAGGGCCGGCTCGAGCTCGGCTTCCACCTGGTCGCGGCGGGCCGCGAGCAGGAAGGGCTGGCGATCCTCGCCCCGTCGTTGCAGCAGGCTGAGGAACTCGGCGACCTGCGGCGTCCGGCCGATGCGCACGAGCGCCTGTCGGCCCTGTACGAAGCGCGCGGCGACTTCAAGACCGCGTTGATGCACCACAAGCGGTACGTCGAGGTGAAGGCGCGGCTGGACGGGCGCCTGAGCACGCAGCGGGCGCGGCTGCACGAGGCACGCGCGGAGCTGCAGAAGTTGCGCACCCAGACCGCGGCGCTGCACCAGCGCACGCACGACCTCGAGCAATCGCGCTCACGCCTCGAACGGCTCGCGCTGGAAGACGAACTGACGGGCCTGGCCAACCGGCGCGCCTTCACCAAGGAGTTCGAGAGCTGGTGCGCCCGCGCTCGCGGCAGCGCCCTGCGGTTCGGCCTGTTCGTCGTCGACATCGACGGCTTCAAGCAGATCAACGACCGCTTCTCGCACCTCACCGGCGACGCGGTGCTGCGGGAACTCGGCCGCATCGTGCGCGCCAACCTGCGCGACACCGACTTCGCCGCGCGGCTGGGGGGAGACGAGTTCGCACTGCTGGTGGCCGACAGCGAAGGGGGCGCAGCGGTCGCCGCGGTGGAACGCCTGCTCGAGGCGGTGCGCGGGTGGAACTGGTCGGAGCTGGGCACCGGGCTCGAGGTGACGGTGAGCGTCGGACTGTGCGAGTCGACGAGCTTTGGCGACTCGAGCGAGCTGATACAGCGCGCCGACGAGGCCCTGTACGCGGCCAAGCACATGGGCCGGGACCGTTTCAGCGTCTGGGACGGCGACCGTGCTTAGCCGGACGGCCGACCACCTGTTCTGGATGGCGCGCTACGTGGAGCGCGCCGAGAACACCGCGCGCATGCTCGACGTCAACCTGTCGACTTCGCTGCTGCCGCAGTCCGCCGAGGCGTCGGAGCGCGGCTGGCGCGCGATGCTGAGCATCTCCGAGCTGACCGCGGACTACGACGCGCGCTACCCGATCCTTTCGCCGCGCGACGTCATCGACTTCATGGTGCGGGACCCGACCAATCCGTCGTCCATCTACAGCTGCCTGCAGGCGGCGCGCGAGAACGCGCGTGCGGTGCGCGGATCGCTGACGACCGAGGTCTGGGAGACGCACAACGACACGTGGCTGGCCATGCAGAAGCTGCTGGCCGAGCGCAAACCCGAACGGGACCCGCAGTCGTTCTTCGAGTGGGTGAAGTTCCGCTCGCACCTGTCGCGCGGGGTGACCATCGGGACCATGCTGAAGGACGAAGCCTTCTTCTTCATCCGCCTGGGCACCTTCCTCGAACGGGCCGACAACACCGCACGGCTGCTCGACGTGAAGTATCACGGCCTGGCCGAAAGCTCGCTGGCGCAGGCTGCGCGCTCGGACGAGAGCGCGATCGACCACCACATGGACTTCTATCACTGGGCGGCCATCCTGCGCTCGGTGTCGGCCTTCGAGATCTATCGCAAGGTCTATCGCGACGTGATCACGCCGTCGCGCGTGGCCGAACTGCTGATTCTGCGGTCCGACATGCCGCGCTCGCTGGTGGCGTGCATGGACGAGGTCTGCCTGAACCTCGAGAAGGTCCGCAACAGCCGGTCGCAGGAGACCGAACGGCGCTCGGGGCTGCTGCGGGCGGAAGTGCGCTACGGCCGCATCCAGGACATCCTCGCCCAGGGCCTGCACCCGTACCTGACGTCGTTCCTCGAGCGCGTCAACGATCTCGGCGGACGCATCAGCCAGGACTTCCTCGTTCCACTGCAGGCAGCCTGACGCGCGGCATGCGGCTGTCGATCCTGCACCGGACGACCTACCGCTACGGTTCGCCGGTCTTCTACTCGATCCAGCACCTGCGGCTGACGCCACGCGACGAGCCGCACCAGCGCACGCTGCGCTGGCGGCTGAAGGCGCCGGGCAAGCTCAACGCGGCGCCGGACGCGTATGGCAACCTGGTCCACACGCTGGTGCTGACCGAAGCGCACGGCGACGTGGAGATCGAGGCGCGCGGCGAAGTCGAGGTGGACGCCCTGGACGAGGGGAAGCTCGAGGAGACCGAGGGCACGACGCCGCCGATGACCTACCTGGCGGGAACGCCGCTGACCGCGCCGGATGACGCGCTGCGAGCCTTCACGGGAGGGGCCCTCCGGGGCACCGACCGCCGTGCGCTGCTCGACTTTGCCACCGCGGTGTGCGACGCGATCGACTACCAGACGGGGACCACCGAGGTGACCAGCACGGCCGCCGAAGCGCTGCGGCAGGGCCGCGGCGTATGCCAGGACCACGCGCATGTCTTCATCGCCGGGTGCCGCCTGCGCGGCCTGCCGGCGCGCTACGTGTCGGGCTACGTGCACCCGGGCGACGCCCCGCATGCGGCGAGCCACGCCTGGGCCGACGTCTACCTGCCCGGCGAGGGCTGGGTCAGCATCGACATCACCCATCGCCGCTTCGCCTCCGACCACCTGTGCCGGCTGGCCGTCGGTCGCGACTACGTATCGGCGAGCCCGGTGCGCGGCGTGCGCGTCGGCGGCGGCGACGAGACCATGCAGGTCAGGGTTAACATCCGGCCGTTTCCGTTCCACGCCGATCCGGAGTAGATCGAAGACCATGACGTATTGCGTAGGCATGCGGCTCGACGCCGGGCTCGTGTTCCTGGCGGACTCGAGGACCAACGCGGGGGTCGACCAGATCTCGACCTTCCGCAAGATGACCGTCTTCGAACATCCCGGCGAGCGGCTGCTCGTGCTGATGTCGGCGGGCAACCTCGCGATCACGCAGGCCGTGCGCCAGATCCTGTGCGAGCGTGTCGCTCCGGACGAGCCGAATGTCTGGAACGTCAAGACGATCTTCGAGGCCGTGCGGCTGCTCGGCGAGGCGATCCGCGAGGTGCACCGGCGCGACGCGGAGGCGCTGAAGGAATTCAAGATCGACTTCAACGCCAGCTTCATCCTCGGCGGCCAGATCCGGGGCGAAGAGATGCGCCTGTTCCAGGTGTATTCCGCCGGCAATTTCATCGAGGCGACGCACGAGAACCCGTACTTCCAGATCGGCGAGGCGAAATACGGCAAGCCGATCATCGACCGGGTGATCCAGCCGGCCACGCCGCTCGACGAAGCCGCCAAGTGCGCGCTGATCTCGATGGACTCGACGCTGCGGTCGAACATCTCGGTCGGCCTGCCGCTCGACCTGCTCGTGTACGAGGCCGATTCGCTGCGCGTGACGAAGTTCGTGCAGATCGACTCATCGAACCAGTACATGAGCATGATCCGCGACACGTGGGGCGAGCGCCTCAAGCAGGTGTTCACGGAAATCCCCGATCCGACGTGGCGCGACTCGGCTGCGGCGCCCGGCGCGCCGCGGCTGGAAACGGAAGTCACGCAGCCGGTGCGGGCGCCGCTGCCACCGGCGATCCAGGTCGAGACCGCTCCGGTTCCAGTGCAGATGGTGGCGGGCCATCCTCGCTGAGGCGCGCGTCGCGCCGGCGTGCCGCGGCGCGCGGAGTTTTCGGACAAGCGCGGCAAGGGCGGAGGCGAGGAGGACCGAATGACTGACACCGGCCCGCGCGCGTTCGCCGACGCCGCCGTCACCTGGAACCGGCGGTTCGAAGGCGACGGCTACCTCTTCGGCACCGAGCCCAACGTCTGGCTGAAGGAACACGTCGACGCCTGGCCGCCGGGTGGTCGCATTCTCTGCGTGGCGGACGGCGAAGGCCGCAACAGCGTGTGGCTGGCCCGCAAGGGTTTCGTCGTCGATGCGTTCGATATCGCCGATGCCGGTGTTGCCAAGGCGCGTCGACTCGCGGCCGCGGCCGGGGTCACGGTCAACTTCCAGGTCGCCGATTGCGATTCGTATGACTGGCCGGAGGCGGCCTATGACGGAGTGGCGGCGATCTTCATCCAGTTCGCCAGCCCCGACGAGCGGCGGCGACTGTTCCAGCGCATCGTTGCGAGCCTCAAGCCGGGAGGGTCGCTGGTCCTGCAGGGCTACACGCCGAAGCAGCTCGAGTACGGCACCGGGGGACCGCCCTTCGTGTCGCATCTGTACACCGCCGAACTGCTGCGCGCCGCGTTCGACGAACTGGAGATCCTCGAACTGCGCGAGTACGAAGCGGATGTCGACGAGGGGAGCGGGCACAAGGGCCGCTCCGCGCTCATCGGCATGGTGGCGCGGCGACGCTAGCGCGCCCGCTACTGCGCGGCCCAGCCTCCGTCCATGTTCCACGCCACGCCGCGCACCTGATCGGCGGCCGGCGAACACAGGAACACGGCCAGCCCAGCCAGCTGCTCGGTCGTGACGAACTGCATCGACGGCTGCTTTTCGCCGAGCAGCGACTTCTTCGCATCCTCCTCGCCGATGCCGTCGCGCGCCGCGCGCGCGTCGACCTGCTTCTGCACGAGCGGCGTCAGCACCCAGCCGGGGCAGATCGCGTTGCAGGTGACGCCGGTAGGCGCGGTCTCCAGCGCGACCGTCTTGGTCAGCCCGACGAGGCCGTGCTTGGCGGCGATGTAGGCGGACTTCTCGACCGAGGCCACCAGCCCGTGCACGGACGCGACGTTGATGATGCGTCCCCAGTTGGCCGCCTTCATCTTCGGCAGCGCCAGGCGGATCGTGTGGAACGCCGAGGAGAGGTTGATGGCGATGATCGCGTCCCAGCGGTCGACCGGAAACTTGTCAATCGGGGCGACGTGCTGGATGCCGGCGTTGTTGACGAGGATGTCGACGCAGCCGAACGCGGATTCGGCGGCCCGCACCATCTGCTCGATCTCCGCCGGCTTGCTCATGTCGGCGCCGTGGTAGAGCGTGCGCACGCCGCGTCCCTGCAGTTCCTGTTCGACGGCACGGATGGCATCGGCCTCGCCGAAGCCGTTGACGACGATGTTGGCGCCCTGCGCTGCCAGCGCGCGCGCCATCGCGAGCCCGATCCCGCTGGTGGAGCCGGTCACCAGAGCCGTTTTCCCCTTGAGCATGCATTTCCTCCCGTTGAGCCCGTCGAGTATGCCAGCCTGCGCTGACTACAATCGGCGGCGACCAGCAAGCGTGTCAGGGAGCGAGTCGTGAACCAGGAAGCCGGACCCCGTCTGCGCCACGTGAAGTGCATGAGCCCCGCCGGGTTCCACCGGATGGCCTATGCGGAGTGGGGCGCGCCGGACAATCCGCGCGTCGTCGTCTGCGTGCACGGCCTGACGCGCGTGGGACGGGACTTCGACCGGCTGGCCCGCGCCTTGGCGGCCGATGTCCGGGTGGTCTGCCCGGACGTCGTCGGCCGCGGCCGCAGCGACTGGCTGCGCGACCCGAACTACTACGTCGTGCCCCAGTACGTGGCGGACATGGTGTCCCTGATCGCCCGGCTGGACGTGGAAGAGGTCGACTGGGTCGGCACGTCGATGGGCGGACTGATCGGCATCGCGCTCGCCGGGCAGGCCGAGGCGCCGATCCGGCGCATGGTCATCAACGACGTCGGCCCGCGGCTGGATGCGGCGGCCATCGCGCGCATCGGCACCTATCTCGGGGCGCCCGTGTCGTTCGCCACCGTGGACGAGGCCATCGACTACGTGTCGGTCGTCGCCGCGCCGTTCGGCGTGAAGAAGCGCGAGGACTGGCGCGAACTCGTCGAGCCGGCGGTGCGGCGCGACGGTGAACGCTGGGTCCTGCACTACGACCCGCGCATCGCCGTGCCGTTCAGGTCCGTCACGCCGGAGAGCGCAGCCGCCGCTGAAGCGTCGATGTGGGCCCTGTACGACCGGATGCGCTGCCCGACCCTGATCGTGCGCGGGGAGAACTCGGACCTGCTGACGCGCGACACGCTGGCCGAGATGAAGGCGCGCGGGCCGAAGCCGGCGACGGCCGAGGTCGCGGGCGTCGGTCACGCGCCGACCTTCATGTTCGAGCACGAGATCGCGCTCGTGCGCAACTTCCTGACGCAGTGAGGCCCCCGATGCGGATCGAACGCCTGGACCATCTCGTGCTGACCGTGCGGGACATCGACGCGACCTGCGCCTTCTACACGGACGTGCTGGGGATGTCGGTCGTGACGTTCGGGGCTGGCAGGAAGGCGCTGTCGTTCGGGCAGCAGAAGATCAACCTGCACGAGGCCGGGCGGGAGTTCGAACCCAAGGCCGACAGACCGACGCCGGGGTCGGCCGACCTCTGCTTCATCGCGCAAGGTTCCCTGCAGGCGGTGGTCGAGCACCTGCAGGCGCGCGCGGTCCCCATCCTCGAAGGACCGGTCCGGCGCACCGGCGCACTCGGTCCGATCCTCTCCGTCTACTTCCGCGACCCCGACCTGAACCTGATCGAGGTGTCGACCTACGTCGACGCCTGAAGCGGGCGGGCCGTCCGCGCGCGGCGGGCCGCTAGAAGATCCCGCTCGCCACGCCGGCGGCCAGCGCCGCGCCCAGTTCCCGCGCCGTGGCGAGGTCGCTCGCCGCCACGGTCTTCGGAGCCAGGATCGCTTCGGGCGTCTGCGCGCCATTGCGGATGATCGTGGGCGGCGCCACTTCGCGCAGCCTCAGCCCGGTGGCGATGCGCTGGATCTGGCGCGCCGCGCCGGCGCCATCGGTTCCTGCCGCGATCAGCGCCGCATAGGGCCGGCCGTTCACCCGGTCGAGCGCGCCGTAGTAGATGCGGTCGAAGAAGTCCTTCATCAGCCCCGCCATCGACGCGAGGTTCTCGGGCGTCGCGAACAGGTAGGCATCGGCGGCGAGCACGTCCGCGCAGCCGGCCCGCGACGCGTGCAGCAGGCGCGCGTGCAGGCTGTCTTCGGCGCTCGCGCCTTCCAGGGCGGCGCGGGCGAGCTGCTCGGCCGCGCCCGTCATCGAGTGGTAGACGACGAGGAGTTGCTTCATCGGTGCGTGCGGGCGAGCGGGTCCTGGCGGAAGAAGGCCGCCAGCAGCGCGTACCACTCCGGGAACGCGCGCTGCAGCGACGCCGGCTCGATGAAGAACGCTTCGCTCGATACCGCGAAGAACTCGGCCTCGTCGTGCGCCGCGTAGGGGTCGAACGGCAGGTGAGCGTAGTAGGGGTCGGCCTGCGGGCTGTCGGGATCGACACCTTCCGGCAGTTCGGACTCGATCAGGTCGAGCTCGGACAGGAAGCGCTCGAACGTGTCCGCGAGCAGGGCGTCCCAGCGGCGCGCGTCCAGGCCGGGATGGAGGTCGCGCGAAAACGGCGGGCGGCCGTCCGCGGCGCCGTCGAGCAGGTCGATCTTGTGCGCGAACTCGTGGATCACCACCGAGTACGCCGATCCGCTGTCCGTCGTGCTGCGCTGGGCGTCTTCCCACGACAGCAGCAGGGGGCCGCCTTCCCAGGCCTCGCCCGTGATCGGCTCCACGTACTCGTGCACGACGCCGTCCTCGTCGGCCAGGCTGCGGGGAACCAGGAACTCGCCCGGATAGACGACAATGCTGGACCAGCCGCGGTACCACTCGAGCCCCAGTTCGAGGATCGGCAGGCAGGCCTGCACCGCGATGTTCACCTGCATGGCGGCGGTGAGTTCGAGGTCGCCGGCCGTGGACATCTCCTTTTCCGCCAGCAGTCGACTGGCGAGCTGCCGCAGGCGCCCGGCCTGCCCGGCCGACAGCGCCGCGGCGCAGGGCAGGGCCGCGACGGCGGCGTCCCACAGGTCGTCCGGGATCGCGACCCCGGTCGATCGCGTGAATCGGCCCAGCAGGTTCTTGAGCATGGGTCGATTGTGCCGGAGCAGGGTGCGCTCCCTATAATTTCGCCTCGAAGCCTGCCCTCCCATGGCCGCATCCCACCCCACTGCCGCTCCGTCGGTGCCCGCCGACGCCGGCGGGCAGCCGCTGTTCGACCTCGCGCGCACGCGTTCGCTGGTCGAGCCGCTGTACCAGGATCGGACCCTGCGCACCGGCGAGCCGTTCCTCGCGCACGCCGAAGGCATCGCGGCGATCGTCGAGCCGTTGCGGCCGGATCCGGACCTGCTGGCGGCCGCGTTTCTGTTCGGTGTCTACGACGTGCTGCGCGAGCCGGACGAATGGCTCAAGTCCCGTTTCGGTCCGGAAGTCGCCCAGCTCGTGTCCGACCTGCGTCAACTGATGCGCCTGTCGGAGCTCACCCGCACCCAGGGCGATGGCGGCGGCAAGCTGCACGGCATGGACGACCAGGCCGAAGCGCTGCGCCGGATGCTGCTTGCGATGGCGAACGACCTGCGCGTCGTGCTGCTGCGCCTCGCCTCGCGCCTGCAGACGCTGCGCTACTACGCGGCGAGCAAGCGGGCGGGGGCGGAGGCCTTCGCGCACGAGACGCTGGCGCTGTACGCGCCGCTCGCCAACCGGCTCGGCATCTGGCAGATCAAGTGGGAACTCGAGGACCTCGCCTTCCGCTTCATCGATCCGCCGACCTACAAGCAGGTGGCCCGGCTGCTCGAGGAGAAGCGCGTCGAACGCGAGGACTTCATCTCGCGGGCGCTCGAGCGCACCCGCGCGATGCTGGCGGAGAGCGGAATCCGCGGCGAGGTGTCGGGTCGCCCGAAGCACATCTACAGCATCTTCAGCAAGATGCGGGCGAAGGGACTGACGTTCGACCAGCTCTACGACGTGCGCGGGCTGCGCGTGATCGTCGACGAGGTGGCGCAGTGCTACCAGGTGCTGTCGCTGGTGCACCAGGCCTGGAACCCGATCGCGAGCGAGTACGACGACTACATCGCGCGCCCGAAACCCAACGGCTACCAGTCGCTGCACACGGTCGTGGCCGACGCGCAGGGCCGGACACTGGAGATCCAGATCCGCACCCGGGCGATGCACGAGTTCGCCGAGCTCGGCGTCGCGGCGCACTGGCGCTACAAGGAGGGCGGCAAGGCGCGCGCGACCGACGAGCAGCGCGTCGCCTGGCTGCGCCAGCTGCTCGCCTGGCGCGACGAGGTGGAGGCGCAGCCGCCGACGCCGGGCGCGGCCCAGCGCGACGATCGCATCTACGTGCTGACGCCGCAGGCCCGCGTGGTCGAGCTGCCGGCCGGCGGCACGCCGATCGACTTCGCGTATCACATTCACTCCGAGCTCGGACACCGCTGCCGCGGCGCGCGCGTCAACGGCGCCATGGTGCCGCTGAACACGGCGCTCGCGAACGGCCAGACGGTCGAGGTGATCGCGGCCAAGACCGGCGGGCCGAGCCGCGACTGGCTCAATCCGGACCTCGGCTACCTGAGGAGCGCGCGCTCGCGTGCCAAGGTGCGCCAGTACTTCAACGCGCTCGAGCTCGAGCAGTCGGTGGCGGCTGGACGCGAGCTGGTCGAGAAGGAGCTGCAGCGGCTCGGCAGGACGGCGGTCAAGCTCGACGACCTGGCCAAGCGCCTCGGCTTCGACAAGGTCGACGAGCTGTGCGCGGCGGCGACCAAGGAGGAGTTCAGCCTGCGCTCGATCGAGCAGGCGCTGGCGCCGCCCGTCGTGGAGCCCGAGCCCACGCCCGGGATGCTGCTCGGCAAGCCGCGCGAAGCTCCCGCCGGCCGGGGACAGGTGCTTGTGGTCGGGGTCGACTCGCTGCTCACGCAGCTCGGCCGCTGCTGCCGCCCGGCGCCGCCCGACGACATCGTCGGCTACGTCACCCGCGGGCGCGGCGTGTCGATCCACCGGACCAACTGCTCCAACCTGCTGGCGCTGACTCAGCGCGAGCCCGAGCGCGTGGTCGAAGTCGCATGGGGCCGGCAGACCGACGCGCTCTATCCGGTCGAGTTGCTGGTCATGGCGCAGGACCGCCAGGGCCTGCTGCGCGACATCTCGGAGGTCTTCGCGCGCGAGAAGATCAACGTGATCGGCGTGAACACCAGCAGCGCGCGCGGCGAGGCCAGGATGCTGTTCACGGTGGAAGTGGCGAACGCCGCCGACGCCGCCCGGGTGCTGGCCATCGTGCGCGAAGTCAGCGGGGTATTCGCGGTCCGGCGCCGCTGACCGGCGTAGTCCGCTGATATATACTGCTGCCCTTTCAGGCGCGTAGCTCAGCTGGTTAGAGCACCACCTTGACATGGTGGGGGTCGTTGGTTCGAGTCCAATCGCGCCTACCAAACACGAGCAGACGAAAGGCACACGACATGGCGTTCCGAACTACGTTC